>JBJERT010000154.1:0-5943 GCA_051882435.1 Faecalibacterium sp. | reverse complement strand
CCGTTCTGGCGCTGCTTTTCCTGCTCGCGCTGGATGGCCCGGCCCGCCTCCGAGATGCCAAAGTTCGCCGCGTTGACCACGGCGCGGCCCACGTCCCACGCGCGGTCCCCGATCTCCTGTCCGCGGCCCTCGAAGCCGTGCTGAAAGGCGTCGTTCACGGCGCCGCCGAATTGCCGGAGCTGGCGTTCCAGCTCCTCCTGCACCTGGCGGGCTTCTTCGGCGCGCTGTTGATTCTGTTCCTGTTCATTCATCGTCTCTCACCCCTCTGCCGGACTGTACCGGCTGATGATCGCCCGGGCGACCCGCAGGCCGTCCACAGCGGCGCTCATGATGCCGCCCGCATATCCCGCGCCCTCGCCGCAGGGATACAGCCCCGCCAGCCGGGTGCATTCCAGCGTTTCGCCTCGGGGCAGGCGCACCGGGCTGCTGGTGCGGGTCTCGAGGCCGGTCAGGATGGCGTCCGGCGCAGTATAGCCCGCGATCTTGCGTTCGTAGGCCCGCAGGCCCGTGCGCAGCGTCTGCGCCAGCTCTTCCGGCAGCAGCGCGCCCAGGTCCGCCGCCGTCACGCCCCGGTCATAGGTGGGCTGGACGCTGCCGATGCGCAGCGCTCCCCGCCCTTCCAGAAAGCTCTGGATGTTCTCCGCCGGGGCGGCGTAGGCTCCGGCCCTTTGCCCGGCCGCATAGGCCCGGGCTTCCAGCTCCCGCTGGAACGCGATGGCCCGCCGCGGGTCGTTGGCAAAGTCCTCGCCGCCTACGCTGACCACCACCGCCGCGTTGGCATTTCTGCCGTCGCGGGCATGGTAGCTCATGCCGTTGGTCACGACCCCGCCGCGCTCGCTGGCGGAGGCCACGACCTGACCGCCGGGGCACATACAAAAGGTATAAACACACCGTTTCCCTACATGCTGTGAAAGCTGGTACTCGCCCCGCGGCAGAGCCGGATGCCCCGCGGCAGCATGATACAGGCTCTTTTCGATCTCGCTTTGCAGATGCTCGGCGCGGAAGCCGACACTGAAGGGCTTGCATTCCAGCGCAAAGCCGCTGTCCATCAGCATCTCGAAGGTATCCCGCGCGGAATGTCCCACCGCGAACACCATGGTCTGGCAGGCAAACGCTCCTGCCGTGGTGCAGATGCCGGTCAGACGGCCATCCTTCTGCCGGATGCCGGTGAGGGCGGTATCAAAATGCACCTCGCCGCCCAGCGATTCGATCTCGCGCCGGATGGAGGTGATGATGCCCCGCAGCAGGTCGGTGCCCACATGGGGCTTCTGCTTCCAGGCGATCTCCTGCGGCGCGCCGTGCTGCAAAAACACCTCGGTGACGAAGCCGCACAGCTCATCTCCGATGCGGGTGGTCAGCTTGCCGTCCGAAAAAGTGCCCGCGCCGCCCTCGCCGAACTGGATGTTCGCGTTCTCGTCCAGTTCGCCGGTGGCCGAAAAGTGCTCCACCGCCTGTACACGCCGGGACAGCTCCGGTCCGCGTTCCAGCACGATGGGCCGATAGCCCTGCCGCGCCAGCAGCAGCGCCGCGAACAGCCCCGCCGGGCCGAGGCCGCAGACCACAGGGCGGTCTGCCAGCGGCTCTGTGCCGTTCTGGAGCGAAAATTCCGCTTTTGTTCGGACAGCAACGCAGGGCGAAGCGCCTGCAAAAGCAGACTCTTCACCCTCGTCTTTGAGCGTGACCGCTACGGTATAGACCAGTTTGGGCTGGCCGCGGCGGGCGTCCACCGACAGCCGGGCCACTCCCAGCCGCCCCACCTTCCCGCGCGGGATATGCGCGGCGCGCAGGGCATTCTCATATGCCTGCTCCTCTCCCGCGGAAAGGGGCAGACGGATATCCCGAACCAAAATCATCTCGTGTTCTCATCCACTCTTTTTTCAGGATCGGACGCCTGCCGGGAAAAGTGCCTCTTCTCCGGCAGGCTCCGGGTCTCAGTTGCTCTCGATGCGGCACTGGATCACATAACTGCCCAGTGCAAAGATCCTGCCGTTGGAGGGCACATACAGGCGGCACGCCACATTCTGCTCGCCCAGCGCCACCGAGAAATCGTCGGCGTCGATCTCAATGACCACCTGCTCAGGGGTCAGGCCCTCCAGCGCGCCCTTGGGGCCGCAGAGGGTCACGTTCATGAGCCGCTCGGTCTCCACGGTGAGCTGATAGGTGGAAGGCAGATTGATCACCTGAACGCATTCCGCAGGCAGATTCAATGTCTTGGTGCCCATGCGCGAGCAGTCGAAGCTGACCGTGATGGTGTTGATGTTGTCCAGCATGTGGATGTTGTCCGGCAGATCGATGGGCATTTCATAGACCTTGTCCAGCGCAAAGGTGGACAGATCGATGGAGCCGACCGACAGCTTGGACAGCGACTGGATGACCGCCTCCGGTCCGGCGACGTTGAGGGTCTTTTTGCTCAGCGAATAGACCAGCACCGAGCTGTCAAAGCCGCGGGGCGTGTTGATGAAGCTGACCTCCACCGGCAGGGTCGCTGTCTTGTAGACCTGAAGGGTGACCTCCACGCTGCTTTCTTCCAGCGTCGTATACTGGAACTGCACCTCGCTGCCGCTCTGGGTATAAAAACGCAGCGGCGTGTCCAGTGTGACCGTCTCGGTCAGCTTGCCCTTGTGAGTGACCTCGGCGGTGCAGCTCGTGACCTTGCCCAGCTCGCTGCTGGGGCCGGAAAGGGTCACGCTCTCTTTGGAGACACTGGTACTATACAGGATATATCCGTCCTCGATGGTCAGGTAGTTGGTGGTCACCTGCACCGGGATGGTCTTTTCCTCCACCACGTCGAACACCACGTCCACGGTGTTGTCCGAGCCGTCGATGGAGACGCTGATATCGCTCAGATTGCTGTTGACGCAGCGCACCCGCAAACGCAGGGTCTTTTCGCCGCTGTCCCGTACACTGGACCAGTCCGGGTAGACCACGAAATCCGCCTGCGTGAGGCTGCCGATGGTGTAGCCGTCGCCGGAGAGCTTGAGCGTGACGGATTTTTCCGGCGCGCTGACGATGCTCAGGCCCTTGGAGGTAAAGACGGATGAGTCATAGCTGTAATCCACCGGCACATTGGAGATCGTGGTGGTGGTGCCGGGCTGGATCACGATCGTGACCGCCATCCAAGCGATGATCGCGCCCAGGACCGAGAGCAGCAGGCGGATGCGGCGGTCGCTCAGGAAGCCCTGCTTGTGAGCGTGGGAGGAGTCGCCGCGGCGCAGATCGTTGTTCATCACTCTTCATCCTCCTTCTCCGACATCCAGCTCAGCAGCAGCCGGCCGCTTTTGCGCAGACCGTTGCCGTTCTTTTTCTCCGTCACGGGTTCCTTGGGGATCATCTCGTCAATGAGGCGGGTATAGAGGGTCTGGCGGTCAAAGTGACGGATCAGTACGCCGTTCTTGGCCATGGAGATGATGCCGGTCTCCTCGCTGACCACAATGGCGATCGCGTCCGAGTTCTCCGCGATGCCCAGACAGGCGCGGTGGCGGGTGCCCATATCCTTGCCCAGGTCCAGATTGTTGGAGAGGGGCAGCACACAGCCCGCCGCCTTGATGCGGCCGTTCTCGATGATGGCCGCGCCGTCATGCAGAGGGGTGCCCTCGTAGAAGATCGTGCCCAGCACCTCCAGATTGACCACGCTGTTCACCGGGGTGCCGGTGCGCACGATCTCGGAGAGGTTGGTGTGGCGCTCCAGCACGATGAGCGCGCCGGTCTTGGTCTCCGAAAAGCGCTCGGCCGCGTCGCAGATGGCGATGATGGCGCTGCGCCACGCGCCCTTGAGGCTGGGGTCGTTGTAGCGCCCGCGGAGATTGAACAGCTTGGAGGCCCACTGGTCGGTCTGGCCCATGCGCTCCAGCGCACGGCGGATCTCCGGCTGGAACAGCACGACCAGCGTCAGCAGACCGACCTGGAGCAGCGAGTTGAGCACCCAGCTCACCGTGCGCAGGTGCAGGGCGTTGGCCACCAGATAGACGCCGATGACCAGCAGCGCGCCTTTGGCCAGCTGGCCCGCGCGGGTGCGGTTGATGATGCCCAGAAGCTGGTAGAACAAAAAGGCAATGATGATGATATCCAGCAGGTCGACCAGCTTGAAGGTCTGGAAATTGGCAATGATCGAGTTCAGAGTCATCCGTTTACACTCCCGTCAAAGTGTTGTGAGCAGGGCGACAGCATGGGCAGCGATGCCCAGCCCTTCGCCGGTGAAACCAAGGTGTTCCTCGGTGGTGGCCTTGACGCTGACCGCCTCTACCGGCAGGCCCAGCGCCGCAGACAGATTGGCCCGCATGGCCGGGATGTGCGGCGCCAGCTTGGGGCGCTGGCATAGCAGAGTCGCATCGATGTTCTCCACCCGCCAGCCGTGTTCCCGCAGCAGCGCAGCCACATGACGGGCCAGCAACAGGCTGTCCGCCCCCGCATAGGCAGGGTCGGTATCCGGGAAGTGCTTGCCGATATCGCCCAGCGCGGCCGCGCCCAGCAGCGCATCCATCACCGCGTGGGTCAGCACATCCGCGTCCGAGTGGCCCAGTAGTCCCTTTTCAAACGGGACCTCCACGCCGCCCAGAATGAGCTTGCGTCCCTCCACCAGACGGTGTACATCATATCCATGACCGATCCGCATGTCGTTTCCTTCCTTTTGTACCGGGCGGGGCAGGTCCTCGCGGGTAGTGATCTTCAGATTCGCATAGTCGCCCTGCGTCAGCCGTACCGGCAGACCGGCCAGCTCGAACAAACTGCAATCGTCGGTGACGAGTCGGGCCTGCGCCTCGTCCAGAGCTTCCAGCGCCGCAAGGTAGGCGCGCCGGTCAAAGCACTGGGGCGTCTGTACGGCGTATAGGGTGCTGCGGTCCGGCGTGGCCTGCACCCGGCAGCCCTCCGGGACGGTCTTACCGTCGCCGCGGTCGGCCTGCTTGACCGTGTCCTTCACCGGCACCGCCGGGGCTGCCGCGCCGCATTCTGCTGCCGCGGCCAGCGCGGTCTCGATGACCGCCGCGCTCACGAAGGGGCGCGCCGCATCGTGGATGGCGACCAGCTCGCCCTGCGCCGCAAGAACGCCGTTCCGCGCGCTCTCGGCGCGCGTCGCGCCGCCTTCTGCGATACGCACCGGCTTTGCGCAGCCCTGCGCCTGCCGGACAACAAAGTCCCGGTTCTTTCCCGCCACAAGGACGATCTCGTCCACCAGCGGGCATTGCTCGAATGCGCGGATGCTGCGCCGCAGCACCGTCTCCCCGCCCAGATCAAAGCTGAGCTTGTCAAACCCCATGCGTGTGGAGGACCCCGCCGCCACCAATACCGCCGATATGCGTTTCTTCAACGATCCCACCTGCCTCCGTTTGCTTCGATTTGTCCCAAACAAGACAAATCACGTCCGTTGTTCCTCTGGTAATTCATTCTTTATTATAGCGTATCGGAGCGCAAACTGCAACCGCTTCTCCTGCGCAAAACGGGGAGAAGGTGCGAGAGGATTTTTTCTTCCTTTTTTGAAAAAAAGGAAGCGAAAAAACTTTTTACTGCGCCCATCGCCTACGCGATGGGCGGGAAGGTATTTGGGTTTGACGGAAGGCGGCGGCATGGGTTTGCGCGCTCCCGCGCGCTGGGGCTGCGCCCGCGTTGCAGTGGGGCGCTTCTTGGAATCGCCCTCTCCGTCCGCTCGCGTTGCTCGCGTCCACCTCTCCCAAAGGGAGAGGCAAGACTGTGCCGGAAAGCACTTTCGTTGTAGTAGAGCGCTTCTTGGCTCTCCCTCCGGGAGAGCTGGCGCGCAGCGCCTGAGAGGGCGGATTTGCGCACACCCTTGCCGCCGCCGGGCGCAGCCCCAGCGCGCGGGAGCGCGCAAAAGGTGGCCGACCAACTACCGGCTACCATAAGACCTTCTGCAAAACGCGAATGCGTTTTGCGACTGAAAAGCTTTTTCGGTTCCTTTTTCTCGAAAAAGGAACAAAAAAAGCCCCCTCG
>JBJERT010000153.1:0-6661 GCA_051882435.1 Faecalibacterium sp. | reverse complement strand
CGCCGCCTTCCGTCAAACCAGCAAACTCGCCCGCCCATCGCGCAGGCGATGGGCGCAGTAAAAAGCTTTTTTGCAGCGGAGCCGACCGCCGCCAGCGGCGGAAACAGGGAGGCGAGGCTGGGGCCGCGCTCTGATTTTTGCGAGGCCGCTCAAGGCCGATGCATAAAATCAGCTAAGCGCAACCCGTCTTCCTTTTTCTCGAAAAAGGAACAAATCCCCCGTTTCATATGTAAACCGGCCTCCCAAAGAAGCCGGGCGTTTGTCGTTCAATTTGACGATAGCTTTTCCCGGCAAAGTGTGCTAAAATGGGCCTCAGTGCGTTTGAAAACAGGAAAGGAACAAGATACTATGGACGCGATACTGGAACAGAAAATCGACGCATTTATTGCGGAAAATCAGGAGCAGCTGCTGAAAGATCTGGCCGACCTTGTGGCCATCGACAGCGTGGAGACCGCCCCGCAGGAGGGCGCCCCCTTCGGCCCCGGCGCGCGCGCCGCGCTGGACAAGACGCTGGAGATCGCCGCGGGCATGGGCCTTGCGACCCGCAACTGCGAGAACTATCTCGGCTACGCCGAGCTGCCCGGCTCGGACCCCGAAAAATATCTGGCGGCTATCTGCCACGTAGATGTCGTGCCCGCCGGCAACGGCTGGACCGCCGACCCGTTCACCATGCGGGTCCAGGACGGCTGGCTGCTGGGCCGCGGCGTTTCGGACGACAAAGGCCCGATGATCGTCACGCTGTACGCCCTCAAGTTCCTCAAGGAGCAGGGCTGTGCGCTGCGCTATCCCATCCGCGCGCTGATCGGCGACAACGAGGAGACCGGCATGCGGGACGTGGAGTATTATCTGGCGCACTATCCGGCCCCGGTGTTCTGCTTTACGCCGGATGCCGAGTTCCCGGTCTGCAACGGCGAAAAGGGACACTTCGGCGCAAAGCTGGTCAGCCCGGTATGCGGCGGCCTGATCCGGGACTTTGTGGGCGGCGTGGCCAACAATGCGGTGCCGGACCGCGCCAGCGCGCTGGTAGCGGTGGACATTGCGGGGCTGAAGAATGCGCCCAACATCACCCTTGAGCCGGAGGACGGCGGGGTGCGCATCCGCGGCTGGGGCAAGTCCGGCCATGCGGCCTCCCCGGCGGGCACCGTGAATGCCATCGGGCTGGTGGTGGACTATCTGCTGGCCAACGGTCTGTGCAACGACGCGGAGCGCGCGTATCTGGAGGCGCTCCAGAAGCTGCATTGCTCCACCGCGGGCGAGGGCCTGGGCATCGCCTGCGCGGACGGCCCCTTTGGCCCGCTGACGGTCATCGGCGGACGCATTTATATGGAGGAAGGGCGCATCGTCCAGACGATGGACAGCCGGTTCCCCACCTGCACCGACGGGGCTGCTATGGCGGCGAAGATCGCGGCGGCTGTCGGCTCCGGCGCGGAGCTGGTGGATGTGTACGCGAACGAACCGTTCTACATCGAGGCGGATTCCCCGGCGATCCGGGCCTGCATCGATACCTACAACGAAGTGACCGGCGAGAACGCCACCCCCTTCACCATGGGCGGCGGCACCTATGCGCGCCACTTCCCCTATGCGGTCAGCTTTGGCCCCGAGCACAACGACGTCCAACTGCCCCCCTTCGGCGGCCCCATGCACGGCGCGAACGAGGCTGCACCTCTGGACAAGCTGCTGGAAGCGCTCAAGATCTACGTGCTGGCGCTGCTGCGGCTGGAGGAGATCGAGTTCTGATTTTGTTCCTTTTTTGAAAAAAAGGAACCTAAAAAACTTTTCAAACGGCCCACACATTCGTGTGGGCCAAATTTTTTTGCAGAGGCTTGCGGCATCGGTTTGCGCGCTCCCGCGCGCTGGGGCTGCGCCCGGCGTCGGCAAAGTGTTGCGTTGCAGTGGAGCACTTCTTGGCTCTCCCTCTGGGAGAGCTGTCACGGCGCAGCCGTGACTGAGAGGGCGGCCGGGAGGCTGTCGCCACAGGCGCCTGAGGCCGCGTCCCATCTCAGCAGATGCGAGCTGGTATACCAAACGCGCAGGCTGCCCAAAAATAATCCAAAATCTCAAAAAATTTTTTCTAACGTTTACCACAAGGAACATGGTATCGTAATGGTGTTCTAACAACCGCCGCCGTTCCGGCTGGTGCGCAGGGCGCTGCGGCAGCGCCCAGGCTTTGCAGGAAGCCGCGCGCCGGGGCGGCGAAAGCGAAAGGAGAAGTATCATGTCCAAGCAACCCCTGGAAGACAAGGCCAGAGGCATCCACCGCGCCAAAACGTGGGAGATCGCATTCTACGCCTGCAACAACCTGTCCACCAACCTCTACATGATCCTGATGGCCTCCATCTCCTACTACCTGATCGGCATCGTCGGTCTGGCCAGTGTGGTGGCCGGTTCCATCGGCACCGTGATGCGCATCTGGGACGGCGTGACCGACCCGTTTGTGGGTATGGTGGTGGACCGCACCAACAGCAAGTTCGGCAAGAACCGTCCCTTCATCGTCATCGGCCAGCTCATCCTGTTCAGCATGACCTTTGCCATGTTCCGCATTCTGCCCAACGTTTCCACCGGCATGCGGTTCCCGCTGTACATCGTGTTCTACATGCTGTACATCATCGGCTACACGGCTCAGTGCGTCGTCACCAAGTCGGCCCAGAGCTGCCTGACCAATGACCCCGCCCAGCGCCCCGTGTTCGCCATGTTCGACTCGGTGTATCTGGTTCTGGTGTTCAGCTTCTGGTATCCCATTTTCCTGTCCGGCACCCTCATCCCCAACTACACCCTGAACAGCGCCCAGCACGCCGACAAGATCGCGGCGCTCATCGCCCAAAGCCCCAACCTGTCCAACGTTCTGGTAGACAACAATGGCGTGCAGATCCTGTCCGGCTTCTATAACCCGGATATGTGGGTCTACTTCCAGCTTCTCATGGGTACGCTGTCGGCCATTCTGGCTGTGCTGGCCATCATCGGCCTGTGGCGCAAGGACCGCATCGAGTATTTCGGCACCGGTGTGGAGCAGAAGGTCACCTTCAAGGACTATGTGGACGTTCTGGCCCACAACCGCGGCATCCAGATGCTGATCGTGGCGGCCTCGTCCGACAAGCTGTCCATGAACTGCAAGAGCAACGCCGCCGTTACCGCCGTGGTGTTCGGCGTGCTGTTCGGCAACTACGCCTTCAGCGGCTCCAACTCTGCCATTACGACCGTGCCCATTCTGGTGCTGACCCTGCTGGCCTTCAACCGCATCGCCTGCAAGCTGGGCCAGAAAAAGTGTCTGGTCTACGGCACCTGCGGCTCGCTGGCCTGCGCGTTTGGCACGATGCTCATTATGCTCATCTGCGCCAACAAGGGCACCTTCCTGCTGCCCACCTTCAGCCTGACCAAGTTCTCCACCTATGCCAACCTGTTCAAGCCTTCCAGCTGGAGCATCTGGGGCCTGCTGTGGGTCATCCTGCTGGTCGGTGCGGGCGTGTTCAACAACATGGCCAGCAACATCGTCATCCCCATGACTGCCGACTGCACCGACTACGAGGTCTATCGCTCCGGCCGCTATGTCCCGGGTCTGATGGGCACGCTGTTCAGCTTTATCGATAAGCTCATCTCCTCTCTGGCGCCCACCATCGTGGCGCTGGCCTACTCTCTGGTGGGATTCTCCACCGCTCTGCCCACCGACGTCAGCCCCTTCAGCACCGGTCTGCTGTGGGCCACCATCTTCTGCTATCTTGGCATGCCGGCCATCGGCTGGGCCTGCAACCTCATCGCCATGAAGTTCTACCCCCTGACCAAGGAGAAGATGGAGGAGATCCAGGAAGAAGTCGCCCGCATCAAAGCGGAGGCCGCTGCCGCAAAGTCTTGATTGGCTCCCTTCTAAAGATTCCTCTTTTGGTCATATTCTCCTAAAACTCATACCCTCCCAGCAAAGCAAAGCTCCCCCGGCAGGTAGGCTCAGACCTGCCGGGGGAGCGCTTTCTTTTATATATAAGGGTCACTTCTGCGGTTCTACGGCCGCCTTTTTCTGGCTGGTGCGGTAGACACTGGGGGTCTGGCCGGTGTATTTGCGGAACGTGTGGGAGAAATAGTTCACATCGTTGAAGCCCACCTGCGCGGCGATCTGCCCGATGGAGAGCTGGTCCGCGCTGGCCAGAAGCTGTTTGGCCTTTTCGACCCTCAGCTCGGCCAGATACTGGGTCAGTCGCTTGCCGGTCTCGCGGTTGAACTGCTGGGAGAGATAGCTGGCGTTGATGCCCAGCTCCTGCGCCACGCGGCTCAGCGAAAGATCCGGCTCGGTGAGGTGGAGCCGCAGATAGTTGATGGCTCCCCGCACGTTGGGGGTATAGTTTACCATGGAGTGCCGCCGCACAAGCTGGCTGTAGCTGTTGAGCATCTCCCGGGTCATCTCGTCCATCATGCCCAGCGACTGCATCCCCTCGATGCGCAAAGCCCACTTGGTGCTGATGCGGTCGATGTAAAAGGGATGGATCTTGACCTTTTCGAGGTTCTTGCGCAGCAGCGAGTTCAGGATGATGAGCAGGTTTTTGGCGTTGCGCACCGGGTCCGCCAGGCGGCGGATCTGGACCGGGTTGGGCAGAGACTTGTCGAAGGTCTCGCCCCGCAGCACCCGCTCCAGCATGGCGTTCTCGCCCTCGTAGCGTGCGGCCAGGACCTCGGCCCGCACCCAATCCACATCCTGATCGGACACGGGGCAGGGGTCCGGCGCCCCGGCGCGGATCGCCCGCTGGGAGAACACGTCCTCCAGCTCGTCGCCGTACAGCTCGAAGTGGAGCAGGTTCAGCACCGGGAACAACTGGTCGTGGGAGAGGATGGGCAGGATACCCTGAAACTGGAACAGAGCTTCCTGTTCAAATTCCGAAATGCCGCGCTCCCGCAGCGTATGCTCCAGCGGCGGCTGGTGGGCGTCGGCGGAGACATACGGCCCCAGCACCACGAAGCCATCCTGCCCCCGGAGCTGCACCGCCGAAAAGCTGAAGCCCAGATCGGTGTCCAGCTCGTGGACGCGCCCCGGTTCACACTCGAACAGCACTCCGCCGAACAGTAGCTCGTCAGCGGCTTTGCTGGCCATAGGCGGGGCAAGAGTGCGCTCGGCATATTCGTTGGGCACGAGCTTGCGGTCCAGCCAGACAAAGCCGGTGTTCAGCACGTCATTGACCAGACGGGTGAAATAACGGATCTGAAGTTGGAGACTGTTTTCCATGATACCAAACCCTCCTGTTCGGCCCGCGCCCCCGTGGGAAAACAGCGGCAGGGAGGCGCAGCCCGGTACGGGCCTGCACACAGACAGCTCAACTGTCCGATATTGGGCAGACCTTCGACTCTGCTTCTAGAATAGCACAAATCTCTGCGTTTTTTAAGAGGAAGCGACATAAAAAACACAGAAACTTCAAAAAAATTTGATAAGATTCCTCAAAATTATCCTCACGCTGAGGGGCGAAAGCTGGTATACTACTCTTAACTCAGTTGGACACACCGCGGCCCGCACCCCGGGCGGCGGGATACAAAAAACAAAAAAGGAGAACGCTTATGAGAACCATCCAGACCCTCACCAGTGCTCTGTTCGCCAAGAGCGGCGCGGCCTTCGAGAAGGTCGCCCTGCCCCACACCTGGAACGCCTTCGACGGCCAGGACGGCGGCAGCGATTACTGGCGCGGCATCGGCACCTATCAGCTGGACCTGCCCGACCCCACCGAGGGCAAAAAGCAGTACATTGAGCTGCAGGGCGCGAACCATGTGGCTACGGTCTACTGCAATGGCCGGGAGCTGGGCACCCACAAGGGCGGTTTTTCCACCTTCCGCTATGACCTGACCCCCGCCATGCAGGAGCACGGCAACGTGCTGACGGTCACGGTTTCCAACGCCAGGAGCGAGATCTATCCTCAGAACGCGGACTTCACCTTCTACGGCGGTCTGTACCGTGACGTGAACTTCGTGGAAGTGTCCCCCGCCCACTTCGATCTGCTCAAGGACGGCACTGTCGGCGTGTTCGTCACCCCGCGCTCCAACGGCAAGACCCGCGTGGACCTGTTCCCCGTGGGCGCCGAGGGCCACACCGTCGTGGTCGAGATCAAGGACGCCGAGGGCAAGGTGGTGGCCTCTGGCAAGGCCAAGGCCGAGCCGCACACGGTCATTAAGCTGGATGTGGCCCAGCCGCACCTGTGGCACGGCATGGAGGACCCCTACTGCTACACCGTCGAGGCCAGCCTGTACCGCGGCATCGACCTGCTGAACGTGGCCGCCGAGGATACGGTGGCGGTCACCATTGGCTATCGTTCCTTCCATGTGGACCCCAACACCGGCTTCTGGCTCAACGGCAAGAACGTGCCTCTGCGCGGCGTGTCCCGCCATCAGGACCGTCAGGATAAGGGCTGGGCCATCTCCAAGGCCGACCATGAGGAGGACGCCAACCTCATCAAGGAGCTGGGCGCCAACACCATCCGTCTGGCTCACTATCAGCACGACCAGTATTTCTATGATCTGTGCGACCACATCGGCTTTGCTCTGTGGGCCGAGATCCCCTTCATCAGCCAGTTCAGGGACAGCAAGGAGGCCCACGACAACACCATCAGCCAGATGACCGAGCTGGTCGCGCAGAACTACAATCATCCCTCCATCTTCTTCTGGGGCATCTCCAACGAGATCACCATTGCGGGCGAGA
>JBJERT010000152.1:1251-6732 GCA_051882435.1 Faecalibacterium sp. | reverse complement strand
TTGCGATTGAAAAGTTTTTCGGTTCCTTTTTTCAAAAAGGAACAAAACCCCCGTCCCCAAAAAGCATCAGCCAGCCAACGGTATAACGTCGGCTGGCTGTTTTTCAGGGGAGCAGGTTCAGGCCTTGCGGCCCACGGAGGTGTTGTCCTTGGTGCGGTCGCGCAGAGCGGGGACCGGGTGTTCGCCGTCCTGGAAGCGGTAATCCTCGCCGCGCTTACTGATAGCCGTGCGGATGACCTGATGGCTGGCCACCTGCGCGGTATCGGGGTTCACTGCCGCCTGATAGGCGAAGAAATCCGCATCGGCGGGCAGCTCGGACACCGGCACAGACGGGTCGGCGCACTGGGCGGTGTGGTACACCGTATTCTCCAGCACCGAACGCACATACTCCTTCTGCGGCGCAAAGTGCAGCAGCGGCGGGAACTCGCCGTCCGGGATGACCTGCTGCCACTGCTTCTTATCATATTTTTCCAGCAGACGCGCCGCCGTATGCAGATGGCTCAGCTCCTGCTCGAAATGCTGCTCCCACACCTTTTTAATATGGGGGTCGGTCTCGTCCTCAAAGCAGGACCAGTAGAGATAGCATTCCGTGTACTCATGCATGAGCAGGTTCTCCAGCCAGCTGCACCGGGTATCCAGCAGCGCACCGTACTGGGTGACATGCTGTTCCTCGATCATGGCGATCTCCTGATACAGTCTGCGGCCCAGGTCGCTGGTATAGAAGCCGCACTGATTCATATAAAAGTTCATGGTCTGCTGTTCGGCGGCGGTGATGATGGCGGTGTCCAGCCGGGTGAGGGGCGCAGCCTTGCGGAAATCACAGGCCCGGCGCACGCTGTCCCGGGGGTGGCGGTGCTCGGAGATGGTCGGGCGGCCGGGCATGATCTCCGTATAACTGCCCACGAGGCGCTCGGCATGGACGCCGCCCTCAAAATCCAAAAGATCGGCGTAGCGGTAGAGATGGTCGAAGTCCTCCAGCAGCGCCAGATCCATCACGGACGCAACATAGGGGTCCGGCTCACGCTGGGCAAGGATGGCGGTCAGGTCCACCGCAAGCTGTTCATAGGCGATGGTCGTTTCCAGGATCGGCTCGTCGATGGGCTTGAGGCAGGCGATGCGTTTTTGCTGCTGCTGTTCGGTACGGCGCAGAACCGCCAGTTCCCGGCGCAGCTCATCGCTGTCGCAATGCCGGTGGAACTGGTGGCTGAACCACACCGCCTCGAACTCGGTGCCGTTCATCAGGATGATGCGGGTCTTGGTATAGGGGTCGGTCTCATTTTTATCATAGGGTACGGGATAGAGCATCTTCCAGCTCTGGAACAGGGAATCGGCAGGTGCCGCCTTCTGTTCAAATGGATTCATGGCGTTGGCCTCCTTGACAGGTCGCAGGATACGCCGCACCGGGGTGTGCCGCGCTCGCAGGATAGTATGCCCCGCCCCCGCGGCGGAAAACCACGGTGTGCAATAATCTGCCCTCCTGTTTCGTATTTCTTTCAGAGCGGGCCAAATGCGCGCAGGCCCGCCACCCCGACGAAAGGAGAACACACCCATGATCTGGAATCTGATCCAGGCGCTGTTCCGCGCCTCCGGGCTGTTGGGCTTCGTGCTCGACCTCATCAGCCGTATCGCTGTTCCGCTCTGATGCTGCTTATGAGCGCCTGACAGTGTGACCTTATCCCCTGATCTGCGATCTGAAACAGCCGCACCTGCGGGCCGGCCTCTTTTTTCAGAGGCACCGTGCCTCTTTTGCGGCTGTTTTTACTGGTTTTTCCAAATCAAAAGGCAAATATCATAACAAACAGCTCATGAAACAGGTCCGCCCCCGCTGAGATATGCAGAAAAACGCCCCCGCAGCCGCGGAGGCGTTTTCTCATTTCAGGGGCGGATGCTGCGTCGGACGACCTGCAGCGCCCGGCGCAAAGGGCGGTAGAGCAGCAGCATCAAAACAAAGTTGCCCGCGCCGTGCATCACATCATAGGGCAGACCGCTGAGCCACCAGCTCAACGCAAAAGCGGGCGTTTTGGCGAACAGATAGACCGCCGCGCACAGGCCGCCAAAGCACAGGCCAAACGCCCCGCTGAGCGCGGCCCAGAACAGCGCGTGATCCACCCGGCGCGCCAGCCATGCCAGCAGCGCCAGCAGATACCAGACGTACAGATACATGAACCACCACAGTCCGAAGCCGTAGAGCAAGCCCTGCAGGAGCAGAAAGACCGTGATGGCCCCCGGCGTCTCGCGGGGCAGCTCCAGAGTGAACAGGATGATGAGCAGGCTCACCGGCTCGAAGTTGGGCAGGCCGCTCATGGCCTGTTTGCTCACCACCAGCAGCGCCCCCATCAGCCCACTGAGCACCAGCCGCCGCAGGGCTGCGCCGCGCTCACTTCGTGTAGGTGAAGGCATAGCTGTCGCCTTCGTGGAGCTGGATCCCGCCCACGCCCACGGTCGTGGCCTCGCCCTGGGCGTCGGTCAGGCACCACCATGCGTGGTCCTTGTCCCAGTCGGCCGTCACGCCGCCTACGGTGGTCACAAAGCCCGCGTCCGCCTCCTCCTGTGAGATGAGGCCCGCATCCGCCAGCGCCTGCGCCAGCGTTCCGCCGTCGGGCGTCTCAAGGGTCAGCGTTTCCGACGAACCGTCGGCATAATTCACTGTAAAGAGGACCTGCACCATGGCGGCAGACTCCGAAACAGTAGTATCCGAGGAAGCGGAGGCGCTGCTGACAGAGGACGCAGCGTCCTTTTTCCCGCCGCACCCGGTCAGAAGCACGGCCGCGAGCAGCGCTCCGGCCAGCACAAGGGCAAGCATCTGATTTTTGTGATTCATATATAGCTCCTTTTATTTTGCATATTTTTTGTTCCTTTTTCGAGAAAAAGGAACCGAAAAAGCTTTTTACTGCGCCCATCGCATTTGCGATGGGCGGGAAGGTTTATGGGTCAAACGGGAGGTGAGGGCAGTCTTTTGCGCGCTCCCGCGCGCGGGGGCTGCGCCCCGCAGGATCGGGAGCATCTCCTCTGTCAGCGCCCGTTTTCCGCAAAGAGCCGTCCCAGCTCCGGGAACAGGTCCTGCGGCAGCATGCCGTACTCCCCTTTCCGGGCCGCGGCGCGGTCGGCGGCAGCGCCATGGAGCCACACGGCGCAGGCCGCGGCATCCCGGGCGGGCAGGCCGCAGGCCAGCAGCGCCGACAGGATGCCCGCCAGCGCATCCCCGCTGCCCCCGCGGGCAAGGCCGGGGTTCCCGGTCGGATTGATAAAGCTGCTCCCGTCCGGCGCGGCCACCACCGTGCGCGCCCCTTTCAGGACCACGACCGCGTCCCATTTCTGAGCAAAGCGGCAGGCCGCGCCCACGCGGTCCGCGGCAAGGTCTGCGGGGGAAAGCCCGGTCAGGCGGGCCATCTCACCGGGGTGCGGGGTCAGGACCAGCTCACCGCCGGGGTGCGGCAGAGGCTGGCCCGCTGCCAGAAGGGACGCGGCGGCGTTCAGTCCGTCGGCATCCAGCACGGCGCTGCCCCCGAACTGCGGCAGGATGTGCTGCACCAGCTCCCGCGTCTCGGTGCCCCGGGCAAGGCTCTGGGCGCTGTACCCCAGCCCCGGCCCCATCAGCAGGACGCTGGCCTTCTGACGCAAGATGGGGGCGGCATTTTGCGGGGCAATGCCGCCCTCCGCCCCCGACTCACAGGGGAACAGGCAGCACTCCGGCAGCCGCGCCGCGACAGCCGCCAGGACCGGCTCGACGCTGGCCAGCGTCACGATGCCCGCACCGGCGCGCAGAGCGCCTTCCACCGCCAGCGCCGCCGCGCCGCGATACCGCGCGCTGCCCGCCACGGCCAGCACCTGCCCAAAGCTGCCCTTGTGGCTGTCCCGCGCACGGTGCGGGACGCACTGCCAGACATACTCTGATAAAATCTCCTGCGGCATACCGGATATCTCCTCTCACTGTTCCTGCTGCAAATAGCTTCGGATCTCGCGTTCGGCCTCGTCCACCTCCTGGCGGAACATCCGCGCCGAAACGCGCAGCGCACCGTGGCCCAGAATGATGACCTGCTCCATCCCATCGGAAGTGGCCACGCGCACGCGGCGTTCCTTGCCGATCTCATGGGTCACGCGCTCGATGTACATGTCTGCCGTCTCGGCCTCGCGGGTATAGACGACGTGGATATTGTGATACTGCTCTATCACGCCCGGGCTGCCCGGCACGCGGTAGGCATCGAACACGAGGATGAGCACGCACTTTTTGAAGCCCTGGAAGTTGCACAGGATATCCATGAGCCTGCGGCGCGCCAGATCGAGGCTCTCTTTGGCGAGGGCGTTCAGGTCGTCCCACGCGAAAATAATATTATAACCGTCCACCAGCAGGTATTCGGGCGCGATGGTCCACTGCTCGGCCGCGAAGTCCGGGCGCTCGGCCTTTTTCACAGGGCGGAACGCCGCCAGCGGGTCCCGCTTGATAGGGCCGTAGGTGCGCTCGAAGATCTTCATCAGCTCGGCATCCTCTTCCAGCGTGGCGCGGTAGGCCGCCATGCGGCGGGGCTGGGGCGCCGGGCGGGACTGCTGGGCGGGCTGGGACTTGCCCCAGCCGCTGTCTACATGCATATGGCTGCGCACCTGATCCCACGGGACCACAAAGCCCGCGCCGTGGGTGCAGAACACCGAATCCGCCGGGTCGTCCACATCCCGTTCCGGGTCGTAGCCCGACGCGGCGATGACCTCGGCTGCATCGTGGCAGGGGCGGTAGCCGTCCAGCGTCAGGCTCAGCTTTCCGCGGCCGCGGGTATAGCCCGTGACCTCCATGGGGTAACTGCGCATCGTGGACACCGGGGCGGTGCCGGTGAGCACAGCGGTCTCCTCGCCGCTCTCCGGCGGGTCGAAGCTGCCCTCCATGCGCTGGATATCGCTCATGGCGCGGCCCAGATTTTCGATGGGAAGTTCCAGCCGGAAGGCATACCATGGTTCCAGAAGCTGGCACTTCGCCATCATCAGGCCCTGCCGCACCGCACGGTAAGTAGCCTGACGGAAATCGCCGCCCTCCGTGTGCTTGAGATGGGCGCGGCCCGCGATGAGGGTGATCTTCATATCGGTCAGCGGCGCGCCCATGAGCACACCGCGGTACTGTTTTTCTTCCAGGTGGGTCAGCACAAGGCGCTGCCAGTTTTTGTCCAGCATCTCCTCGCGGCAGTCCGCTGCGAACTGCATCCCGCTGCCGGGGGGCAGCGGTTCCAGCTTGAGATGCACCTCGGCATAGTGGCGCAGCGGCTCATAGTGGCCCACGCCTTCCATCGGCTCGGTGATGGTCTCCTTATACAAGATGCCGCCGGGACCGAACTCCACCGCAAGGCCGCAGCGTTCCGCCAGCAGGCTGCGCAGCACCTCCAACTGGATCTCTCCCATGAGCTGGACGTGGATCTCCCCCAGCGCCTCGTTCCACACCACATGCAGTTGAGGTTCTTCCTCTTCCAGCCTGTGGAGGCGGGCCAGCGCCGCGTGGAC
>JBJERT010000152.1:0-1151 GCA_051882435.1 Faecalibacterium sp. | reverse complement strand
TTGAACACCCGCGCGCCGAAGGCTTCCAGCGCCGGGGCCGGGCGGGTATAGGCCGCCAGCCCATGCAGCAGCGCGTCCACGCCCTCCAGCCGCAGCGCCGCGCCGAACCAGCACGGAAACACATGCCGCCGCGCCACTGCGGGGATGATATCACTCTCGGTCAGTTCTCCTGCTTCCAGATAGCGCTCCATCAGGCGCTCGTCGCAGACGGCCAGCGTCTCGTCACGTTCGGCGGGGTCTGCGCCGAAGTCCACAAAGCCCTCGCCCAGCCGCCGGGAGAGCTGCTGCAGCAGTTCCTCCCGGCCCGGGCCGGGGAGGTCCATCTTATTGATAAAGACGAATACCGGCACATGATAGCGCCGCAGCAGCCGCCAGAGCGTCTCGGTATGGCTCTGCACGCCGTCTGTGCCGCTGACCACCAGCACGGCATAATCCAGCACCTGCAGCGTGCGCTCAGTCTCGGCAGAAAAATCCACATGGCCGGGAGTATCCAGCAGAGTGATGTCCGTGTCCTCCGCGGTCAGCAGCGCCTGCTTTGAGAAAATGGTGATGCCGCGGGCTTTTTCCAGCGCCTCAGTGTCCAGAAAGGCGTCCCGGTGGTCCACCCGGCCCAGCCTTCGGATGGCTCCCGCGCGGTAGAGCATGGCTTCAGAGAGGGTGGTCTTGCCGGAATCCACATGAGCGAGGATGCCCACGACCAGAGCTTTGCGTGCCGGTCCCATCTGTACGCCCCCTTACATCCCGCCCGCGATGAGCGCGATCAGCACCAGCGCCCCGCCCAGCAGCAGATTGGACAGCATGCTGCAATAGGTGCGTTCCTCCGGTTCCAGCTCCTCGAAGGAGACGATATGCTCGTCGGCATAGTCCACGATGGAGCGGGTGGGGTGGCGGTTTTTCTTTTTGGGCTTCTTTTTGTCCTCGAACAGATAATGGATGGTCACGCCGTCCAGACGCAGGTAGTTGACCCACGCCCACACCAGCAGCACCATCCCGCACAGAAAGCCCGGGGCCTGCCACATGGTGAAATGGCCGTCGCTGACAAAGCGCTCCCACACCAGCATGACCACCGCCACGATGGACACCCGCGTGACAATCTTGTACAAAATGGGGCGGAGCATATACGATTTATACATGGAGATGAATTTTTTCAT
>JBJERT010000151.1:0-6847 GCA_051882435.1 Faecalibacterium sp. | reverse complement strand
ACGGAAGGCTGCGGCACCGGTTTGCGCGCTCCCGCGCGCTGGGGCTGCGCCCGCGTTGCAGTAGAGTACTTCTTGGAATCGCCCTCTGGGGGAGCTTGCGCCGCAAAAAGAAGCAGGCCCCTTGCCGCCAGGCAAAGGGCCAAAAAACGCATCAGTCGATCTCGACAAGGACCTTTTCATCGACCCGCACAGCAGCCGCGCGCATCACCACACGAATGGCTTTTGCGATCCGGCCCTGCTTGCCGATGACACGGCCCATATCTCCCTCTGCCACACTCAGGTGGTAGACGATGGTGCCGTCCTCGCGGGGGGCGTCCACCGTGACCTTGACGGCATCCTTGTCCTCCACGAGACCGCGGGCAACTGCCAGCAACAGCTCCTGCATGAGTCCGTCCTCCCAGCTTACAGAATGTTGGATTTCTTCAGCAGGACGCGGACGGTATCGGTGGGCTGAGCGCCGTTCGCAATCCACTGCTTGGCCTTCTCGGCGTCGATGTTCACAGCAGAAGGCTCCTTGTTGGGATCATAGGTGCCGATCTCCTCAATGAAACGGCCATCGCGGGGGAAGCGGCTGTCGGCGACGACAACACGATAGAAGGGAGCCTTCTTGGCGCCGACGCGGCGCAGACGAATCTTAACTGCCATTGTAGTATCCTCCAAAAATGTGTTCTGCCCCAGTGGGGCGTGATTTGATTGATGATATTGTAAAAACCCGGCTGGGGTCTATACCAAAATTCAGCGCATCCCGCGCAGGCCGCCCATCATACCGCTCATGCGGCGGGCAAAGCCCTTGGGGCTTTTCTTGAACTGCTTCATCATCTTCTGCATCATCTCGAACTGCTTGAGCAGCTTGTTGACGTCCTCCACGCGGGTGCCGCTGCCCGCGGCAATGCGGCGCTTGCGCTTGGGATTAATGATAGAGGGCTTCTCGCGCTCCTCCTTGGTCATGGAAAAGATGATGGCCTCGATGCGGTCGAAGGCTTTCTCGTCGATCTGGCTGGGGTCCAGCCCCGCGCCGCCCGGCAGCATGGAGAGCATCGCGCCCGCGCCGCCCATCTTGCGGATTTGCGCAAGCTGCTCGAGCATGTCGTTCATGTCGAACTTGTTCTCCAGCATCCGCTTGGCGGCCTCGGCAGCGGTCTTTTCGTCGGCGGCGTCCTGTGCGCGCTCGATCAGGCTGAGCACGTCGCCCATGCCCAGGATGCGGCTGGCCATGCGGGACGGATGAAAAACCTCCAGATCATCCAGCTTTTCGCCCACGCCCTGGAACTTGATGGGCTTGCCGGTAACGGCCAGCACCGAAAGTGCCGCGCCGCCGCGGGTGTCGCCGTCCGTCTTGGTCAGGATGATGCCATCCACGCCCACTGTCTCATTGAAGGTCTTGGCGACGTTCACCGCATCCTGACCGGCCATAGCGTCCACCACCAGCAGCGTCTCGTCCACCGGGATGGTCTGCTTGATGTCCACCAGCTCCTGCATCAGGACCTCGTCGATCTGCAGGCGGCCCGCTGTATCCAGGATCACGATATCGTTGCCGTAATCCTTCGCGTGGGCCAGAGCCTTTTTCGCGATGACCGGAGGCTTTTCGCCCGGCAGGGTAAAGACCGGCGCACCCGCCTGCTTGCCCACGACCTGCAGCTGGTCGATGGCGGCGGGGCGGTAGATATCGCAGGCCACCAGCAGCGGGCGGCGGCCCTGCTTGATATAGTATTTTGCCAGCTTGGCGGCGTGGGTCGTTTTGCCGTTGCCCTGTAAGCCGCAGAGCATGAGCACATTCTGGCCCTTGTTCTTGAGCATCAGACGGGGGGCTTCCTCGCCGCCCATCAGAGCGACCAGCTCCTCGTTGACGATCTTGACCACCTGCTGGGCGGGGGTCAGGCTCTCCATGACCTCCTGCCCCATGGCGCGCTCGGACACCTTGGCGCAGAAGTCCTTTGCCACTTTATAGTTGACGTCGGCTTCCAGCAGGGCCATGCGCACCTCGCGCATCGCGGCCTTGATGTCGCTTTCGCTGAGCTTGCCGTGGCCGCGCAGCTTCTTGAACACCCCGGAAAGGCGGTCTGTCAAGGATTCAAATGCCATGCGGTGTTCTCCTTCCGTCTCAGGCAGTCGCGCCTGTTGTCGTTTTGGTTCAGCTCTCGTTGACCTCGTCGATGGAGCGTATCAGCTCCAGCATCCGGGTCAGCGTCTTGGCATACTGGGTGGTGTTCAGGCTCGCATAGGGACTGGTACACTCGAACCGCGTGTCGATCACAAGCTGCTCCAGCTCCTCCAGCTTTTCCTGTACGCGGCGGTAACGCGCCGCAAAGCCCACCTTGGCCTCCAGCTCCTTGAGGGTCGTTTCGCCGTGCTTGATGGCGTCGCGCGCGCCTTGCCGCGTGATGCCGAAGTTCTCGCCGATCTCGCTCAGGGAAAGGTCATCGTTGTAGTATTGGCGCAACATCTCCCGCTGCTTGGCGGTGAGCACCTCGCCATAAAAATCGAGCAGATACCCCATTTCCAAGTCTTTTGCCATGGTTCGCCTTTGACCTCCGGCACCTGCCCTCAACCGGGGCAGAGATATGTCTCCCTCCCCCTGTTGTAAAGTTTTTTTGCTTTACGGATGAAGTATAGCAGATACCCCGCCCCTTGTCAAGGGATTTCCTTGCAGGTTCGCCAAAAAAACGAGTTTTATTTCGTCGTTTCGCCCACCGCTTGACGTCAGGGCGACTTTGCGGTAGGATACAATACAGAAAGGTGTTTTGGATTCCTTGCCGCCGCCGGGCGCAGCCCCAGCGCGCGGGAGCGCGCAAACCAGTGCCACCGCCTCCCGTCAAACCAACAAACTCGCCCGCCCATCGCGCAGGCGATGGGCGCAGTAAAAAGCTTTTTCGGTTCCTTTTTCTCGAAAAAGGAACAAAACCCCCGTCAAAACCCCCGAAAGGAGCCACGCCGTGTCGATCATCCCTAATTTTTATCAGACGCTTGTGCCCTGCCCCATCGTGGAGCTGCGCGGCTATGCCAGTGCATGCGGCCTAAAGGGCAGGCTGTACGCCTACCTGGACTTCGGCGGCCCCACCGGCACCTCGCGGGATAATCTGGCCGAGGGGATGCTGGCGCTGGCCGCCGAGCGCGGCGCGCTGACGGCAGGCCAGCCTCTTATCGAGGCCGCGACCGGCGCGTTCGCTTCCGCGCTGACGCTGGCGGGGCAGACCGCGGGCCACCCTGTCTGGCTGGCCATGCCGGAGGACGCCCCCGCGCTGCGTCAGGAAACGCTGCTGCGCCTGGGGGCCAAGCTCCTGCTCTCCCCCGCGAAAGGCGGGCTGGCCGGTGCGCGGGCGCTGGCCCGGACCACTGCGGTCCAAAAAGGCTTCTTCTTCACCGACTGGCTGGCAAATGACGATAACCCCGAATACCACCGCCGCGTGACCGGCCCCGCCATCGCGCGGGCCATCGCCCGCGAAGGCGCCAGCCTGGTGGATGCCGTGGTGGCAGGCGTGGGCAGCGGCGGCACGGTCACCGGCGTGGGCGAGACCATCAAGGCGTGGACCAACGATGTGCGCATCGTGGCCGTGGAGCCGTTCGAGAGCCAGGCGCTGGGCGGCGGCCTGCCCGGACGGCACGGCATCCCGGAAATGGGCTTCGGCTTCATCCCCGAAAACTATAATTCCTATGTTGTGGACAACGTGGCTGCTGTTGCCAGCGCGGACGCCGCCCGGGCAGCGCAGCTCGTCCTGCGCACCGATGCCATTCCTGCCGCGCCCTGTTCGGGCGCTGTGCTGCACGCGGCGCGCCAGCTCCTGGCAAGCGGCAAATGCCGCGCCGCTTTGGTGATCCTCAGCGGACGGCTCTGTATCTGAATCCCGGAAAAGAGGCTTTTTGAAATGACAAAAGACATGACGACCGGTGCCATCACGCCGCTTCTGGTCAAATTCACCATCCCGCTGGTGCTGGGCAATCTGTTCCAGCTCACCTATAACGCCGTGGACAGCATCATCGTCGGGCGCTTTGTCGGCGAGGACGCGCTGGCCGCCGTGGGCACCTCCAACCCGCTGATGACGCTGGCCATCCTGTTCATCAACGGCATGTGTCTGGGCGCGGGCATTCTGGTCAGCACCGCTTTCGGCGCGGGCAACACCGCACTGGTCGAACGTCAGGTCTCCACCACCGCGATCGCGGGCGCGGGGTTCTCGCTGGCCTTCTCGGCGGTGTGCGTGCTGCTGGCCGACCCGCTGCTGCGGCTGATGCAGGTGCCCGAGAGCCTTCTGCCTCTGGCGGCGGGCTATCTGCGCATCGTATTTGCGGGTCTGATCTTCACCTTTTTCTATAACTTTCTGGCCGCCACCATGCGCGCGCTGGGCGACAGTCAAAGTGCGCTCTATTTCCTGATGGTCAGCGCGGTGCTGAACGTCTGCGGCGACCTGTTCTTTGTGAAAGCCTTGGGCTGGGGCGCACCGGGCTGCGCACTGTCCACCGTCCTCAGTGAGGCGCTGTGCTGCCTGCTGTGCGTTCTGTACATCCAGCGCAGGCTCCCCATCCTCCAGCTTGGCCGCCGGTGGTTCGTATTCGACAGGTCGCTGCTGCGCAAAACAGTCAGCTACGGCTGGGCCAGCGCGATGCAGCAGGCCACTGTCCAGCTCGGCAAGATCGCCGTGCAGGCCATCGTCAACACCATGGGCGTGAGCGCCATGGCCGCTTTTACCGCGGCCAGCCGCATCGACGATTTTGCCTACACGCCCCAGCAGAACATCGGTCACGCCATGACGACCCTTATGGCGCAGAACCGCGGCGCGGGCAAAAAGGACCGCGTTCGGCGGGGCTTTTTCTGCGGCATGGGGTTGGAGTTCGTGTACGCGCTGGCGCTCACGGTCCTCTGTTTTGCTGCTGCGGAGCCGATCATCCGGCTGTTCGCCGCGGATGCCGAGGTCGTGGCGCTGGGTGTACGGTTCCTGCGCATGATCTCGCTGCTTTACTTTATGCCCGCCGCGACCAACGGCATCCAGGGCTTCTTCCGCGGGATGGGAGATCTGAAGATCACGCTCCGCAGCAGCATGCTGAACATGCTGGGCCGCGTGGCGGCCGCGGCGGTGTTTATCCTTCTGCTGCGCCTGGACATCGAGGCCCTGCCCTGGAGCTACGCGGTCGGCTGGCTGCTCATGCTGGTCTACGAGCTGCCGCCGCTGTTTCGGATGCTGCGGAACGAGGACGGGGGTTTTGTTCCTTTTTGAAAAAAGGGACCTAAAAACTTTTCACTGGCAAGCCGCATGCGCGGCTTGCAGAAGGTTTGCGGGCAGACGGAAGCCGGGCGGCACTGGTTTGCGCGCTCCCGCGCGCGATGGCTGCGCCACCGTGCGGGCAGGCGGGGACAAAAACAAAACAAAGCGCTGCCGCATCCCTGTTACGGGGTGCGGCAGCGCTCTTTTTCAACAAATCAAACGCGGTTCGCTAGCAGGCTCTTGATCTTCTGGATAGGGTCCATGATGCTGGAAACAGACATATCATGGTTGAGCGCCAGCACAAAATAGGCGGCGTATTTGGAAACATCCACGTCCACATACCAGTCACGGGTGAGCAGCTCCGGCATGCGATAGGTAAGGTTGGTGCCGACCACATAGGTCAGATCGCCATCCGCCACGGCACGGTCGAACTTGTCCAGTCCGCTGGTGAACAGCGGGAAGGTGGCATTGGCAATGATGCGGGACGCGCCGCGGGCCTTGAGGCCGTGGGCCACTTCCAGCATGCTCTCGCCGGAGGCAATGATATCATCGGCGACGAAAACAGTCTTGCCCTCGACCGACTCGCCCAGATACTCGTGGGCCACGATGGGATTGCGGCCGCTCACGACGCGGGTGTAATCGCGGCGCTTGTAGAACATGCCCAGATTGCAGCCCAGCACACTGGAGAAGTACATATTGCGGTTCATCGCGCCCTCGTCGGGGCTGACGACCATGAACTGATCCTTTGCAAAGGAGATATCCGGGTCCTTGCGGAGCAGGCTCTTGAGGACCTGATAGGTGGGCATCGCATTGTCAAAGCTGAGCAGCGGCACCGCGTTCTGGACGCGGGGATCATGCGCATCGAAGGTGATGATGTTGCTCACACCCATGGTGCTCAGCTCCTGGAGCGCCACCGCGCAGTCCAGGCTCTCGCGCACGACGCGGCGGTGCTGGCGGCCGCCGTAGAGGCTGGGCATGATGACCGACACACGGTGCGCCTTGCCCGCCACAGCCTGGATCAGACGCTTGAGGTTGGCAAAGTGGTCGTCCGGGGACATGTGATTGTCGTACCCGAACAGCTTGTAGGTCACGCTGTAATTGCCGGGGTCCACCACGATGAAGATATCATCGCCGCGGACAGACTCCCTGACCAGACCTTTGGCGTCGCCGCTCTGGAAACGGGGGCACTCGCAGGGAGTGATAAAGCTCTCCTTCTCGATGCCGGCCTGATGCGCCCACTCGACCAGATGCTTGTCAATGAGGCCGGTCAGCTCCTCCGCACCGGGGCAGGCCAGCAGGCGAAGCTCCGCGACGCTGGTCTCCATAAAAATATCTCTCGGGGTCAGTTCATTGGACATAATTACAGCTCCTTATTCTGCCTTTATCCGTCGATAAAACGAAACGTGGAATTGCATATCTGTCTTTATTTTATCACAATTTGACCTTTGTAGCACCAGAAAAATACAAGATGCCCTCATTTTCTGCGCCTTGCACATCTGTTTTGCCGAATCCACACCCAGTCTGTGAGTTTTTTACAAAAACCGACCCTTTTCGTTTGTCGAATACGCAAAACAGATGGAATTTTCTGGTATATCGTCGGTGTTGTGCATTTTTTCGCAAAAGTTCGAAAGGTCCCGCCGGGCGCAGCCGCC
>JBJERT010000150.1:0-6859 GCA_051882435.1 Faecalibacterium sp. | reverse complement strand
CAGCCGCACCAAAACCAGACCCGGCGGCCAGCATGGCCCGGGCGGGAGCGGATGCGGCGGGGGAGAGGATTATTCCTCGCCCTCGTAGATCTGGATATAGCGCGGCGCGGTCTGCTTCTGCGCGAACAGCAGCGCGCCCGTCAGAGCGATGGCCAGAAACGTGAGGACAGCGAGCAGAGCCTTGAGAAATTTCATGGTATCAAACCCTCCTTGATGATCCACGGCGGAGCGGGGGACGTTCCGCGCGGCGGCTGCCTTTAGTATAACATAAAAGCGCCCCAAAGGCAAACATGCCGGAGAGGAAAAATCCGGCGCGGCGCCGCGCCGGGCAATAGGACGATTTACAGGAAATTTGAGGTTTTGTGGATTTTTTGTAGTACTTGGCGTTGACTTCAACGGTCAAAATGCTACAATAGTACTATTAGCAGCTTCTCTCTTTGTGCCAGTGTGCCTGCATGGGCGCCGGGAGGGAAATCCAAGTCAGAATGGGGGATAACATTTCCATGTTGAACAAGCTGAAACGTGCGGCGCTTGGCGCGCATACGCCGCATGACAAGGCAACTGCTGCAAGCAAGCCTGTCCCGATGCCTCTGCCCGCGCAGGTACGCATCCTGATGAGCCAGCACATCGGTGCCCCGGCCAAGCCGCTGGTCAAAAAGGGCGACGAAGTGTTCGTTGGCACCAGGCTCGGCGAGGCGGGCGGCTTTGTTTCCGCGAACATCCACTCCAGCGTTTCCGGCACGGTGGCGGCTGTGGAGCCGTTCCGTCTGTCCAACGGCCGGATGTGTGATTCGGTCGTCATCAAGACCGACGGCAAGCAGACCGTGGATCCGTCCATTGCCCCGCCCGTCGTCACTGACAAGGCCAGCTTTCTGGCTGCGGTGCGCGCGTGCGGTCTGGTCGGTCTGGGCGGCGCGGGCTTCCCGACCGACGTCAAGCTCCAGCCCAAGAACCCGGTGGATACCCTGCTCATCAACGCCTCCGAGTGCGAGGTCTGGCTGACCAGCGACACGCAGGAGATGCTGAACTGCAGCGACGACATCGTGCGCGGCATCCAGGCGGTGCTCCAGTACACGGGCATCCCCAAGTGCGTGATCGGCATCGAGAAGAACAAGCCGGAATGCATCGATCTGCTGTGTAAAAAGACACAGGGCATTTCCAGCATCGAGGTCAAGCCCCTGCCCAGCGTCTACGGCACCGGCGCGGAGCTGATCCTCATCGAGAAGTGCCTGGGCCGCGAGGTGCCCCACGGCGGCCTGCCTGCCGACGCGGGCGCGGTCGTGATGAACGTCACCTCTGTGAGCTGTCTGGGCAAGTATCTGGCCACGGGCATGCCGGTGGTCGAGCGCACCATCACGGTGGACGGCGACGCCTGCGCCAAGCCCCAGAATCTGGTCGTGCCGGTGGGCACTGCCTATGAGGACATCGTGGCGGCGGTCGGCATCAAGGGCGGCGTCACGCTGGGCAAGGTCGTGGCGGGCGGCGCCATGATGGGCCCTGCTGTGGAGAACCTGTCCTATCCCACCACCAAGACCTGCTCCGGCCTCATCCTGCTGAGCGACGCTGCCGCGCAGCCGGACCCGGTCCAGCCCTGCATCCGCTGCGGCCGCTGCATCGAATATTGCCCCATGGGCCTTGAGCCGGTGGAGGTCAATCAGGCTTACGCCGCCCGCGATGTGGAGGAGCTGGGCAAGCTGCATGTGGACTACTGCTTCAACTGCGGCTCCTGCTCCTTCGTCTGCCCGGCCAAGCGTCCCTGCACGCAGATGATGAGCCTGGCCAAGGCGTTCTATCTCGGTGAGATCAAAAAAGGAGGCAAAAAATAATGGATACGAAGCTGATCGTTTCGGCCTCCCCGCACGTCCGCTCGGACGAATCGACCCAGGGCCTCATGGCCAACGTGATCGTTGCCCTGACTCCCTGCATCGTGGCCGCTGCCATCATTTTTGGCATGCGCGCTCTGCTGGTCACGGCGGTGTCGGTGGCGGCCTGTGTGGTGTTCGAGTGGCTGTACTGCAAGCTGCTCAAGAGGACCAACCCCATCTCGGACCTGTCCGCTGTGGTCACGGGCATCATTCTGGCGCTGAACGTGCCGGTGGGCATGCCCATCGGCCAGCTGCTCATCGGCGATTTCGTCGCCATCATCGTGGTCAAGCAGCTGTTCGGCGGCATCGGCATGAACTTTGCAAACCCCGCGCTGGTGGGCCGCATCGTGCTGTTCGTCAGCTTTGCAGGCTCGATGAACGCATGGGTCTACCCCGACGCGGCGGTGGACCAGCTCTCCAAGGCGACCCCGCTGGCGGTCTCTGACCCGGCCAAGCTGAGCCTGCTGGATCTGTTCATGGGCGTACACGGCGGCGTGCTGGGCGAGACCTGCGCGCTGGCCATCCTGCTGGGCCTGGTCTATCTGGTGGCGACAAAGACCATCAGCATCGCCATCCCGGCCACCTATGTGGGCAGCATGTTCGTGTTCTACCTCATCGCCACCCACAGCGTCCACGAGGCGCTGGTGGCGGTGCTGTCCGGCGGCCTGCTGTTCGGCGCGGTCTTTATGGCTACCGACTATGTGACCAGCCCCTTCACCTTGAAGGGCAAGCTGATCTACGGCGTTGCGCTGGGCATGGTGACCTTTGCCATCCGCTACTGGGGCAGCTACACCGAGGGCGTGTCCTTCGCGCTGCTGTTCATGAACCTGTGGGTGCCCTTCATCAACGACTGGACCCGTCAGACGCCGTATGGCTATGTCAAACCCGCAAAACCTGCAAAGGAGGGTGCTGGCAAATGAATAAAGCTACATGGGAGAGCACCGCAAAGCCTGTGGTCGTGCTGAGCGTGATCGCAATGCTCGTCAGCCTGCTGCTGGCAGTGGTCAACTCTTTTACCGCCCCGGTCATCGAGGCAAACGAAAAGGCCACCACTCTGGCCGCTTATATCGAGGTCATGCCCAGCGTTTCCAGCGCGGCCGACCTGGAGGAAGTGACCGGCTACACCACCGAGGGCGTTTCCGGCGTGGTCCGCTACACCGACGGCAGCATCGCTGTCAAGGCAGGCGAAAAGGGCTTTGACGGCGGCGTTCTGACCGTCATCATGGGCTTCGACGCCAATGGTCAGGTGACCGGCATGTGGGTCGATGCCTCCACCCAGACCAGCGGCATCGGCAGCAACGTGGCCAAGGACTCCTACCTCGCGCAGTTCGACGGCATGGATGGCACCAAAAACATCGTGATGAATCAGGACTTCGACGCTTACAGCGGCGCGACCATTTCGTCCACGGCTCTGTTCGCGGCCATCAATGACTGCATCAGCTGCTACAATGAGCTGGCATAAAGGAGGTTGGTAAGAAATGGCACAAGAAAAGCAGTCCAAGGTAAGCATCCTTACCAACGGTATCATCAAAGAAAACCCGGTGCTGCGCCTGGTCCTGGGCACCTGCTCGATCCTGGCCGTCACCACCGCAGTTTCCAGCGCGCTGGGCATGGGCGCGGCCTTCACCTTCGTGCTGGTCTGCTCCAACATCATCATCTCGCTGCTGCGCAACATCATCCCGGCCAAGGTCCATCTGCCGTGCTACATCGTCATCATCGCGGGCTTCGTCACCATCGTCCAGATGGTCATGCACGCCTACATGGTGGATCTGTACAACGCGCTGGGCGTGTTCCTGCCGCTGATCGTCGTCAACTGCATCATCCTCGGCCGCGCCGAGATGTTCGCCTGCAAGAACAACGTGGTGGATTCCGCGCTGGACGGCGTGGGCATGGGCATCGGCTACACCCTGACCGCTACCCTGATGGCCTCCATCCGTGAGATCCTGGGCAGCGGCACCTGGCTGGGTTTTCAGGTCCTGCCGGACAGCGTGGCCCGCATCAGCATCATGACCCAGGCCCCGGGCGCGTTCTTCTGCTATGGCGTCCTGATGGCCGGCTGTGTCTGGCTGGAGGGCAAGCTGGATGCGCGCATCGAGCGCAAGATCGGCTGCCAGCCCCTCAAGGAACTGCAGGAAGGAGAGGAGTAAAGAATGATCGTCAAACTTGCTGCAATCTTCTTCAGCATGATCCTTGTGAACAACTACGTGCTGGTGAAGTTCTATGGCATCTGCCCGTTCCTGGGCGTTTCCAAAAAGCTGGATTCCTCGCTGGGCATGTCCGGCGCGGTCATCTTCGTCATGCTGGTGGCCACGGCCGTGACCTTCCCGCTCCAGATCTTCGTGCTGGACCCGGCGGGACTGAGCTATCTGCAGACCATCGTGTTCATTCTGGTCATTGCGGTTCTGGTCCAGTTCATCGAGATCTTCCTCAAGAAGTATGTGGTCGCCCTGTATAACTCGCTGGGCGTCTACCTGCCCCTGATCACGACCAACTGCTGCGTCCTGGCCGTGACCATTCTGGTGGTCAGCGACTACGGCGCGGACGTCGAGGCACTGGGCTTTGGTCTGGCATACATCGAAGCGCTGGTCTGCGCGGTGGGCGCGGGCGTCGGCTTCATGCTGGCGATGTGCCTGTTCAGCGGCGTGCGCAAGCGCGTGGAAGCCTGCGATCCCCCGGCACCTTTCAAGGGCCTGCCCATCACGCTGATCGCCGCGGCGATCACCAGCATGTCCTTCATGGGCTTTGGCGGCATCGTGGAGAACCTGTTCAACGTGACGCTGTAAAGGAGGAAACAGAATCATGAATATCGTATCTGCTGTTATCCTCTGCACCATCGTGGGCGCGGTGGGCGCGATCGTTCTGGTCGCGGCCGCCAAGTTCATGGCCGTGGAGGAAGACCCCCGCATCGAGCAGGTGGCCGCCTGTCTGGCAGGCGCGAACTGCGGCGGCTGCGGCTACGCGGGCTGCGCGGACTACGCCAAGGCGGTCGTCATGGACGGCGTCCCCTGTGACAAGTGCGCGCCCGGCGGCCCCAAGGCTACCGCAGCCATTGCAAAGATCATGGGCGGCGAGGCCAGCGCTGTGGAGAAAAAGGCTGTGGTCCAGTGTCAGGGCAATTCCGAGCACTGCAAGCCCAGCTATGATTACAAGGGCATCCAGACCTGCGCGGCGGCGGCTGCGCTGTACGGCGGCCCCAAGACCTGCACCTTTGCCTGCATCGGCCTGGGCGACTGCACCAAGGTCTGCAAGTTCGATGCCATCCACATCGTGGACGGCGTTGCCAAGGTGGACAAGGAAAAGTGCACCGGCTGCGGCGCCTGCGCCAACATCTGCCCCAAGAAGGTCATTATGATCGACGCAGCCGGCCCGGAAAAGCCGGTGGTGCTCTGCTCCAACGGAGACAAAGGCCCCGTCGCAATGAAGGCCTGCTCTACCGCCTGCATCGCCTGCGGCATGTGTCAGCGCAACTGCCCGGCCGACGCGATCCATGTGGTGGACAACATCGCGCGCATCGATTACACCAAGTGCACCGGCTGCGGCACCTGCGTCGCCAAGTGCCCCAAGAAGATCATCACTTATCCGCTCAAGAAGCAGTGAGACCTTCGGGCAGCCCTCTGAAAAAGAGCATCCCCTGCGGCTTATCCCGCAGGGGATTTTTACGGGGGTTTTTGTTCCTTTTTGAAAAAAGGAACCGAAAAACTTTTTACTGGCAAAACGCATTCGCGTTTTGCAGAGGGTGTGATGGCAGCCGGGAGTCGGGCGGGCAGCGTTTGCGCGCTCCCGCGCGCTGGGGCTGCGCCCGGGGACAGAAAGGCGGCACTTTTGAAAGAAAACGTTGGTGTGAGGGACAAACTATGACGGAACAACGCACCCGCCTGCGCAACGCGGGATTTTTAACGTTCTTTTTCAGCGGCATCTGCGCCATTTCCAGCGGCGTAGTGGTCAGCCTGTTACAGGAACGGTACGGGTTTGCTTATGGTATGACGGGGACTCTGCTCTCGCTGATGAGCGTGGGCAACCTGCTGGCGGGTTTTCTGGCCGGGCTTCTGCCGGGGAAGATCGGCATGAAACCCAGTGTGCTGCTGCTGACCATCGGATATCTGGTGGGCTACGGCATCATGGGGGTCACGGGGATCGAGGCGCTGCTGATGCTGGCATTTTTTCTGGTGGGCATCGCCAAGGGCAGCGTGATCAACACCTGTACGGTTTTGGTGGGGGACAATTCCGCCGACCGCACCCGGGGCATGAACCTGATGCACAGCTGCTACGCCTGCGGCGCGCTGCTGTGTCCCTTCCTGATCGCTGCGGCGGCAAAGATCAGCACACCTTTGGCAGTGCTGGCACTGGCAGCGCTGGGCGGGGTGCTGTGGCTGGTGTACCTTTCCACCCCGCTGGAGGGCCGCGGGGCGCAGAAAAAACAGACCATCGACTGGAGCTTTCTGCGATCGGCGCGCTTCTGGCTCCTGACGGGTCTGCTGTTCTGCCAGAATGCCGCGGAGCAGAGCGTCAACGGCTGGATGGTGACCTATTTCAAGGGCAGCGGCATCATCACAGGAACGCTGGCCACCTATACCGTCACGGTGATGTGGGGTGCAACTCTGATCGCCCGCCTGCTTATTGCCTTCGTGTTCCCGTTCAAAAACCCGCGCAAGGCCATGGTCGGCATGGGCGGGCTGTGCATCGTGTTCTATCTTGGTCTGGTGATGGCGCACAGTCAGGCCGCGGCCATCGTGCTGCTGTTTGCCTTTGCGTTCTCCATGGCGGGCATGAACCCCACCGCTGTCGCCAGCGCGGGCCGGATGACCAGCGTCACCAGCATGGGCATCATGCTGCCCGCCGCGTCCAGCGGTGCGATCCTGATGCCGTGGCTCATTGGCGTCATTGCCGAGCGGGTGAGCCTTGCCGCGGGCATGGCCTCCAACATCGTGCCCTGCGTGGGCCTGCTGATTTTCGCGGTGCTTGTGGCAAGACTGCCGGAAGAAGAATGACGTTGG
>JBJERT010000149.1:4670-6912 GCA_051882435.1 Faecalibacterium sp. | reverse complement strand
GGCCGCCTGCGGGAGGTCCGCGCTGGGTCTATTATAACGGATACTGTCCGATTTGAACAGGGGGAGCGGCGCCCCAAAAAACAGAACGGGAATTGTGCATTTTTACAAAAAATGATTCACAGATTTGGAGAAAAAGAGTATGGACGAATTGTGAATGACCTGTTAAAATAATTGCAGGTCAGGACAAGATTGTTACTCCTCTGAGGCATACCTTGTACGCGGACAGATACTTCCATATATGGTTCTATTTGTCATTTGCGTGTGGTGTGCAGCAGGGGTTCTTTTTTTACGGAAGTGCAGGGGCGGCGTCATGAGGATTGTGAAGAAGATCAACAATAATGTGGCGCTCGCTCAGGACGCCAAGGGCAACGAGCTGGTCGTGTTCGGCAAAGGAGTCGGGTTTCCCGCCACTCCTTACGAGCTGGACGACCTGTCCCGGATCCAGCGTACTTTTTATGATGTGGGGGCAAAGAATCTTTCCCTTTTGAAAGATATCCCGGACGACATCTTTCTGGCGGCGGCCGCCATCGCGGAGAACGCTGCCGAGGAGCTGGACTGCCCGCTCAATCCCAATATGCCGTTCGTCCTGGCCGACCATCTGGCGTTTGCCATCCAGCGCAACCGCGAGGGCGTGGTCCTGCGGACGCCGCTGGCCTATGATGTGCGGCATCTCTATCCCGTGGAGTATCAGCTGGGCCGCAAGGCCCTGACGATCCTCCGGGAATATCTGAATATCGAGCTTCCCGAGGAGGAAGCGGTCAGCCTCACGCTGCACATCATCAACGCCGAGGCGGAGGTGGACGACGTTCATCTGACCATGACGGCTACTCAGATCATCTCGGAGATCGGTGACCGGGTGGAGGATTATTTCGATATCGAGCTGGACCCGGACAGCTTCAGCTATTCCCGCTTCATGATGCATCTGCGCTATCTGGTGCAGCGCATGATGAATGGCAAGCCCACTGCCGTAGATCAGTCCAGCCATGAGCTTTTCTGTGCGGTCCGCAGGGAATACCCCGAGATCTACGACTGTGTACGGACCCTGGTGGATTATTTCAAACAGAACTGGAACTGGTCCTGCACCGAGGACGAGCAGCTCTATCTGATGATCCACATCCAGCGTGTCACAACTGGGGGAGGGGCAGAATAAGGACACAGATAAGCGAAAAAGTTGCATGTTTCGCCTGGATGTTCCTGTCCTTTTCACCGTCTGTTTGTTGCATCATCTGTTCCTGAAACCAAAATCGAAGTTGGTTCGTTACCCGCGCATCGTTCGCGGGGCGTTACCCAAAGACAGGCTCCGGCTGGATGTGTTCTGCATCGGGTGGCGGCCCTGGCTTTGGGTTTTTCTTTTGGCACATTCCGTCCGGCGCGCGAGGGCGGATGGCGATAAAATGTTCCCACTTGTATCAGCAAAAAAGGAGGGCTGCTGATGGACGATCTTCAAAACCAACTATACAAACTGTTGGGAGGGGAGGCGAACATATCAGCAGCCACCCGGCAGGGGACACGGCTCAATCTGACGCTCAAAGACCAGAGTCTTGCGGACATTCCGGCGCTGAATGCGCTGCCAGCGGTTCAGCGCTGCACGATGGTCAACGGGAGAGTCAGGGTCGAGCTGACCTCTGAGGTCTACGAGAATTATAAGAAGGAGAATCAACTTATGGCAAGCAAATACGATGGCCTTGCGAGAATCATTATTCAGAATGTTGGCGGCAAGGACAACATCATCTCTCTGGTCCACTGCGTCACCCGTCTGCGCTTCAAGCTCAAGGATGAGAGCAAGGCCCAGACCGAGATCCTGAAAGAGACCGACGGTATTGTCACGGTGGTCCAGTCCGGCGGCCAGTACATGGTCGTTATCGGCAACCACGTTGCGGACGTGTATGACGCGGTGTGCGCCGTGGGCCACATCAAGCCGGGCGGAGCGGTCAACGAGGACGGCACGGCCGCCGCGGACGACGGCCCCAAGGAGAAGCAGAACCCGCTGAACGCCTTCGTCGGCATCGTCACCGGCGTGTTCACCCCCTGCCTGGGCGTTCTGTCTGCCTGCGGTATTCTGAAGGGCGTGCTCTCTCTGCTGACCTATTTTAATGTGATGGACGCCGCGGGCGGCACCTACACGCTGCTGTACGCTTTGGGCGACTGCTTCTTCTACTTCTTCCCCATCCTGCTGGGCTACACCGCCGCCAAGAAGTTCGGCCTGCCTGAGATGGAAGGTCTGGTCATCGGCGCAGCCATG
>JBJERT010000149.1:0-4570 GCA_051882435.1 Faecalibacterium sp. | reverse complement strand
TGCACCTTCGCACAGTGCGGCGCTGTCGCGGCGATCTGGCTCAAGACCAAGAACGCCAAGACCAAGAGCCTGTGCCCCCCGGCCCTGATCTCCGGTATCGCCGGTGTCACCGAGCCTGCGATCTACGGCCTGACCCTGCCCAAGAAGAAGCCCTTCATCATCACCTGCGTCGTCGGCGCTGTGACCGGTGCATTCATGGGCATCTTCTGCAAGAGCTACCAGATGGCCGGTATGGGCGTGTTCGGCTACACTGCTTACATCAACACGGCTGCCAATGATATCAGCGGCATGATCGCTTCCATCATCATCTCTCTGGCCGCTGTGGCTGCCGCCTTCGTCCTGACTTACCTCACCTACTCGGACGAGCCGGCTAAGGCAAAGGCAAAGGCTACCAAGTAATTCCCAGCCTCCTGTTTTATTGGATTCAGGCTTGTGCCGCAGCGATCCATCCGATCTGTGCAGATGTCCACAAAAGAACGCTGGCCCCGCCCCAGGGCGGGGCCGCGGACAGGGCGGCAGGCAGGTGCCGCACAAAACTTTGCAGGGCCTGTGAGCGGTCTGGTGGATCGCTGTTTTTATGAAGGAAGAAGGAAGGCAATCTGTATGAGCATGAAGAAAAAGATCACCCGCCGCAATTTCCTGAAGGCAAGCGTTGTCGCGGCGGCAGCCGTTTCGATGGACCTGACGGCCTCCGCTGCGGCCCCTCAGGCGATCTCCGCGGTCACGACGCTGCGCAGCACCCAGTATGGCCCGGTGCAGGGCACCGAGCTGGGGGAGTCGCTGGTCTGGTATGGCATCCCGTATGGTGCGGCTCCGGTCGGTGAGCTGCGCTGGTGCCCGCCGCAGGACCCCGCCCCCTGGTCGCAGGCGAAGGACTGCACGGCCCAAAGCCCGGTGGCGTATCAGTGGAGCAACGGCCCGGTCGGCACCGAGGACTGCCTGAAGCTGGATGTCTACTCCACCCCGAACGCAAACAAGGCTCCGGTCCTGGTCTTTATCCATGGCGGCAACAACCAGACCGGCAACACGCAGGAGATCCGGGGCACCGAACTGGTCGTGCGGGATGAATGCGTCTTTGTTTCGCTGGACTATCGTCTGGGCCTGTTCGGCTTCAACTGCCTGCCTGCGCTCCAGACGGGCGCGGATTCCACGGGCAACTACACCCTGCTGGATATCGCCAAGGCTCTGGACTGGGTGCGGGACAACATCGCGCAGTTCGGCGGCGACCCCGACAACATCACCGTGTCCGGCTTCTCCGCAGGCGGCCGCGATGTGATGGCCATGCTGGTCAGCCCGATGTTCGCGGGCCGCTTCCAGAAAGCCATCGCGTTCTCGGGCGGCATGACCATCGCGGACGAGAACGCCAGCGCCAGCCAGATCGCGGCCGCGGTCGCGCCTCTGGCGGTGGAGGACGGTCTGTTCGGAGACGAGGCTTCTGCCAAGGCATGGCTGCTGACCAGCGGTGCGGACGTGAAGGACTGGCTGTATGCGCTGGATTCCGCCCGCCTGTGCGCCCTGATGGGCAATGCGGGCATCCGCATGAGCGCGTTCCCCCATCTGTATAACGACGGCGTGGTCCTGCCCAAAGAGGGCTTTGCCACCAGCGCCTACAATAGCGTGCCGCTGCTGATGCTGACGGGCAGCACCGAGTTCAGCATGTTCAATGTGTTCGACGCGTTCTATTCCAGCGAGCTGATGTCCGGGTACGATGCCGCAACGGTCCAGGCCGCCAAGGATTTTGGCACCAAGTACGGTTCGGATATGTACCGCATCTTCAATGCGGAGTGCAGCGCCGAGGCCATGTATGACCGTTATGACGCCAACATCTACCTGTGCCAGGTGGAGTATGGCTCGGCCGACAGCCTGTCTCCCATCACCGCGATGGGTCTTGGCTCCTTCCACGGCATCTTTGTCCCCATGCTTTCCAGCGTGAACAACTACACCTCTTATGTCGATTTCAGCGTCCCGGGCTATCAGGCCATGGCGGAGCAGTTCAACCGCTATCTGAAGAACTTCCTCATCACGGGCGACCCCAACGATGACGGTGTGTCCTGCCTCGGCAATCTCAAGCGCCTGCTGCTGGGCGAGATGCCGCCCAGACAGATGGACTGGAAGAACTGGACGCCGGAAAACAAGGTCAGCATGGTGATGGATGCGGATGCCTCGCAGGCTGTGCTGGCAGTCAAGGATGTTTCCACTACCTACGATGCGATCCTTGCGCGGATGGATGCGGACACGACGCTTCCGGCCGAGGTCAAAGCGGGTGTAGTGAGCAAGGTTCTGAATGGCCGCTGGTTCAGCGCAGCGCTGGATGCCCACTATGGCAACCCCAGCCTGTGGAAATAACCGTGTCTTCTGGCTCTCTGGCCCGGTGCGCCGGGCAGGAGCCATCAAGGATTCCGATATTTTTTGAAAGGAGAATGTATTATGAGCGTATTCCGTGACGATTTTCTCTGGGGCGGTGCCTGTGCGGCCAACCAGTTCGAGGGAGCATGGGACGTGGACGGCAAAGGCCCCAGCGTGCCTGACATGTGCACCAACGGCACCCACACCGTGCCGAAATGGATGACCAACCACATCCACCCCGACCGCCTCTATCCCAGCCACGAAGCCATCGATTTCTACCATCACTATGAGGAGGACATCGCCCTCTTCGCGGAGATGGGCTTCAAGGTGTTCCGCACCTCCATCAACTGGACCCGTATCTTCCCCACCGGCATGGAGGAGCAGCCCAACGAGCTGGGTCTGGCGTTCTATGACCGCGTGTTCCAGTGCTGCAAGGACCACAACATCGAGCCGCTGGTCACTCTCTCCCACTACGAGCTGCCCTACGCTCTGGTGGAAAAGTACAATGGCTGGGAGAGCCGCGAGCTGGTGGCCCTGTTCGAGAAGTACTGCCACGTGGTGTTCGAGCGCTACAAGGGTCTGGTCAAGTACTGGCTGACCTTCAACGAAATCAACGCCGCCATGATGCCCTTCGGCGCGGTGCTGTCCACCGGTACCTGCAAGGGCTTCGACGGCCCGGTCTTTGATGTGCCGGACAGCCCGCAGGCCCGCTTCCAGGCGCTGCACCATCAGTTCGTGGCATCGGCCAAGGTCATCAAGTATGCCCACGAGAACTATCCTCAGTTCAAGATGGGCAACATGATCGCCTTCGGCGCGACCTATCCGCTGACCTGCGACCCCGACGATGTGGCGGCCTGCCAGCGTCAGATGGAGAAGATGAACTGGTACTGCGGCGATGTGCAGGTGCGCGGCGAGTATCCCCACTTTGCAAAGCGCATGTGGGAGGAGAACGGCGTCCAGCTCAAGATGGAGCCGGAGGATGCCCAGATCCTGAAGGAAGGCGTCATCGACTTCTACACCTTCAGCTACTACATGACCAACTGCGTCACCACCCACGAGACCGAAGCCTCCACCGGCGGCAACCTGCTGGGCGGCGTGCCGAATCCGTACCTCAAGGCCAGCGACTGGGGCTGGCAGATCGATCCCAAGGGCCTGCGCTATACGCTGAACGAGCTGTACGGCCGCTATCGCATCCCGCTGATGGTGGTGGAGAACGGCCTGGGCGCACACGATGTGAAGGGCGAGGACGGCGTCGTGCATGACAGCTACCGCATCGATTACCTGCGCTCCCACATCGAGCAGATGGCCGAGGCCGTCAAGGACGGCGTGGACCTGATGGGCTACACCCCCTGGGGCTGCATCGACCTGGTCAGCGCCTCCACCGGCGAAATGGCCAAGCGCTATGGCTTCATCTATGTCAACAAGTTCGACGACGGCACCGGCGACCTGTCCCGCGAGCGCAAGGACAGCTTCTACTGGTACAAGAAGGTCATCGCATCCAACGGCGAAGACCTGGCCTGAGTTCGGGGACCCACACGGCAGGGTCCAAGATGCCGCGCAGATCGTTTAGGAGGGCATACATATGCTGTTTGATTTTCTGAAGAAGAAGCCCGCGCAGGAGGAGATCACCTTCCCGGCAACGCTGGGCGCTGTTGCAAAGGGGACTTTCCTCCCGATGGACAAGATCCCCGACGCGGTCTTTTCCACGGGCGTTCTGGGCACCTGCTGCGGCGTTGACCCGGAAGAGGGCAAGGTCTATGCACCCATCGGGGGCAAGATCACCCAGCTGGCGGATACGCTCCACGCCATCGGCATCGAGGCCGGCGGCATGGAACTGCTCATCCATGTGGGCGTGGATACCGTGGACATGAACGGCGACGGTTTCAGCGCCAAGATCAAGGAGGGTCAGACCGTGAAAAAGGGCGACCTGCTCCTGACCATGGATCTGGACAAGATCCGCGCCGCAGGCCATGCGGCTGCTGTGATCCTCGTAGTGACCAACACCGATGATTTCGCGTCGGTCAAAGCCATTGCCGGAGGAGCAGTCCAGCCGGGCGACGGTGTGCTGGAGGTCGCCCGCTGACTCTGTCGTATAAAGCAGAGGGGTTTTGCAGGGTTTTATAAAACATTATCTCGTGCAGGGAGCGCGTCAACAGGGACTGGCCGAGCGGCTGCGAGGCCAGCCCTGTTGACAATAAAATGGAAATGTCAGGCAGGGCTTTTG
>JBJERT010000148.1:0-6947 GCA_051882435.1 Faecalibacterium sp. | reverse complement strand
GTCAGGATATCCGAAAAGCCGGTGATCTCAAAGATCTCCGTCACGGCAGGGGAAGCGTGGCGCACCACCATCTGGCCCTGCTGGCGGACCATCTGTTTCTGGGTGCTGAGCAGGACCCGCAGTCCGGCAGAGGAGATGTACTCCAGCGCCTGAAGATCCAGCACAAGACGGGTCACACCGGGCAGAGCAGCGGCCAGTTCCTTTTCCAGCCGGGGTGCGGTAGTGGTATCCAGACGGCCTTCCAGCACGAAAGTAAGAAGGTCCGCTTCGGTTTTTTTAGTGAGCGTCAACATGGAAAAATCCCTCTTTTCAAAGTTTTTTCTGTAAGGTAAGGATGTTCTGGCCGTTCTGGTAGGAATATTCGGCCTTGTCCACGAGCCGCCGGGTCAGCAGGATGCCCAGGCCGCCCATCGGGCGCTTGTCAGCGGGGAGCGTGGTGTCAGTCTCTGGATGAGCCAGCGGATCGAAGGGGACGCCGCGGTCTGAAAAACGCAGCGTCAGCACAGGCGGATCGCCATCGATCTGCGCGCCGACCATCGCGTCGCCAGGGGCGTCGGGATACGCATAGTGTGCAATGTTGACAAAGACTTCCTCTGCCACCAGACCGACCTGAAGCTGTGTTTTGGGCGGGCAATCGTTCTGGATGAGCAGATCCTCAAGAAAGTCCTGTACGGCGGAAAGCTGTTCAGTCTGCGCGGGAACGGTCAGATATTGCATGGAAAGCTCCTCCTTTACCAATCAGGATCGCGGAAACGTGCCGACTCCGGCGCTTTTCCCCGCTGTCCTGAGTGTAGCACATCAGACGAAGAGACGTCAAGATGCAGGGCGAACCTGATTGCGGTGCGCCGGGGTCAGCGCAGAGAGCGGCGGCGCTCGTAATCCTGCAGCGCGTCCAGTGCTTCGGACGATAGCGGATAGAGCGCCAGCAGGTTGAAGATCGTCATCAGGCCGATGCCCACGTCGCCCAGATCCCACACCACGGTATAGGCCTGTACGCCGCCTGCCAGCAGCATCGCCAGCGCCAGCAGCTTATACGCGGTCTGGCACCACCAGCGGTCACCGCACAGATAAGCGACATTGGAACGGGCATAAAACAGTACGCCCAGAAAGGTGGAAAAGCTGAACAGCGCCAGCGTGATGGCAATGAACACCGTTCCAAAGCCGCCCAGATGGTACTGCATGGCAGCCTGAAGCAGTTCCATGCCCTGCCGCCCCGCTGTGACGCCCTCGGGGGCCAGCAGCATCACGAAAGCGGTACAGCTGCAGATCAGGATGGTGTCGATGAGCACGCCCAAAGCCTGCACCAGACCGATGCGCACCGGCTCGTCGGTCTCGGCGGCAGCCGCCGCGCAGGGAGCCGAGCCGGAGCCTGCCTCATTGGAGAACAGGCCGCGCTTGACACCATTCATCAGCACGGCCCCGAAGCCGCCCGCCGCCGCCTGCCGCAGACCGAAAGCCTCGGTCAGGATGCGCCCCAGCACGGCCGGGAGCTGCGTGATGTTGGTCACAATGATATAGACCGTGATCAGAAAATAGCACGCCGCCATGATGGGGACGATCACGTCCAGGCTTTTGACGGTCGCCTGTTTTTGCAGTACGATGACGGCGGCCAGTGCGGTCAGCAGGACGGTCGTGACCAGCGGCGGCACATGGAACGCGTTCTGGAACGCCTCGCTGACCGAATTGCTGATGACCTGACTGATGCCGCACCAGCACAGCAGGCCAGACAGCGCAAACAGCACCGCAAGGACCGAGCGCCGCACAGGACGGCCGCGTCTGCGTTCGGCCAGCGCATGCAGATAGCAGGCCGGGCCACCGCGCCAGCCGCCATAGAGTGGATCCGGCTGTTTGTACTTCTGGGCAAGGGTCGATTCAATAAAAGCGGTAGAGGCCCCCAGCAGCGCAGTGACCCACATCCAGAACACCGCGCCCGCACCGCCCAGCGAGACCGCAGCCACAACGCCCACCAGATTGCCCATGCCCACCCGCGTGGCGGTGGAGATGACCAGCGTCTGGAACGAAGAAAGACTGTTCCCGCCGCCATTCTTTTCACATACGGCGCTGAGCATATCCCGGAACAGCCGCACCGGCAGCAGACGAGTGCGCAGCGTGAACCAGATGCCCGCGGTTATCAGCAGAATGACCATCAGGGACAGGCGGAGGGAGCCGCTGCCAAAGGGCAGCACGATCCAGTCCCCCCACAAAAAGCCGCAGACGGCTTCGATCGAACGTACAAACAAACAGGTGACCTCCTCAAAATCGAATCGCACTTCAGGATATTGCAGTCCTATTATACCGTTCTTTGGCCCCGACCACAACCGTCTCCCGGCAGAAAAAGGCGGAAAAGAGCGCAAAAAGCCATAACAGAGGATTCTGCGTCCTATAAAATGAATCTTTTTCATTTGACAAATCAATTTGGGTATCTTATACTGGGAAACGCTTTAGCGCCTGTGAATCGGGACAAACGGCTCCCGGGCCGCGGTTGCCCCGGTTCACGGGTGCTGAGGGGAAATTGGAAGGATAGGAAGTTTTGTTTTGTTATGTTGACTCTGGATAAGATCTATCATGCCGCTTTCGTGCTCAAGGATGTTGCCCGGCGGACCGACCTCATCGAAGCGCCCCGTCTGTCGAAGGACTGCCAGCTCTATCTCAAGACCGAAAATCTCCAGGTGACCGGCAGCTTCAAGGTGCGCGGTGCCTACTATAAAATCAGCCAGCTCTCCGAGGAGGAGCGCGCCAAAGGTGTGATCGCCTGCTCGGCGGGCAACCATGCGCAGGGCGTGGCGCTGGCCGCCACCCGCCGCGGCATCAGGAGCATCGTCTGCATGCCGGACGGTGCGCCCATTATGAAGGTGGAAAGCACCAAGCATCTGGGCGCAGAGGTCTGCCTTGTGCCCGGCACCTACGACGACGCCCACGACAAGGCCGTGGAGCTTCAGGCCGAGACCGGCATGACCTTCATCCATCCCTATGACGACGAGCTGGTCATCGCGGGACAGGGGACCATCGGCCTCGAGATCCTGGACCAGCTCCCGGAGCTGGACGCAGTGATCGTGCCGGTGGGCGGCGGCGGCCTCATTTCCGGCGTGGCCTTTGCCATCAAGAGCCTGCGCCCGGACGTCAAGGTCTACGGCGTACAGGCCGAGGGCGCGCCCAGTATGTACCGCTCTCTCCACGAGCATAAATATCAGACCCTCGCGGCGGCCTCTACCTTTGCCGACGGCATCCAGGTCAAGACCCCCGGCGAGCTGACCTATCAGATCTGCGAGCAGTATGTGGACGATATCGTCACGGTGAGCGAGGACGAGACCGCCGCAGCCATTCTCTCGCTGATGGAGAACCAGAAGCTGGTCGCCGAAGGCGCGGGCGCAGTCCCGGTGGCGGCGGCCCTGTTCCACAAGCTGCCCATCGAGGGCAAAAAGGTGGTCTGCCTCATCTCCGGCGGCAACATCGACGTGAACATCCTCAGCCGCGTCATCACCCGCGGCCTGCTGATGAGCGGCCGTAAGGCAAACCTGACCATTGCGCTGGAGGACAAGCCCGGCCAGCTCACCCATGTATCTGAAATCGTTTCCCGCTGCGGCGGCAACGTGGTGTCGGTACAGTATGACGGTTCCGACCCGAACATGCCCATCTCGAGCTGCTTCCTCAAGCTGGGGCTTGAGACCCGCGACGCGGCTCAGATCGAACAGATCCGCTCCGAGCTGGCCCATGCGGGGTTCCAGCTCGTGGCGGAGCGCGTATGATACGATAAACAGCAAAGGAGTGTTTTTTTATGAAGGTCGTTTCCACTTCCCATGCCCCCGCCGCCATCGGTCCGTACAGCCAGGCGCTGGATCTGGGCCAGCTGGTATTTGTCTCGGGCCAGATCCCCGTGGACCCTGCCACCGGCACAATGGCCGATACCGTAGAGGAACAGGCCGCACAGAGCCTCGCTAACCTTAAAGCCATTCTGGCCGAAGCGGGGCTGACGATGTCCAACGTGGTCAAAACGGTGATCTTCCTTGCCGATATCAACGACTTTGCCGCAGTGAATGCCGTATACGCCAAGGTTTTCTCCGAGCCGTTCCCTGCCCGCAGCTGCGTACAGGTGGCTGCGATTCCCAAGGGCGCAAAGCTGGAGATCGAATGCATCGCCGTGCGGGAATAAGCGCGTCCCCAAATCCCCCAAAGAGCTGCCGTGTGAGGCGGCTCTTTTTGATCGCATGAAAAAGCGCCGCACAGCCAAAAGGAGCCGTGCGGCGCTTTTGTTATTTCAGGGTCCCGTCAAGGATCTGCCCGTAGTACCAGGGCTTGGGGGCGTGGAAGGTCTTTCCGCTGAGGAAGGCAAAATCCGGCTGGGAAAAGCTGGGCAGCACCAGCTCCCATGCGCAGAGGGCCTGATATTTGAGCTTCAGCTCGCGGTTGGCGGCGTTGTTGCCATATTTGCTGTCGCCGAGGATGGGGCAGCCGATGCTGGCCATATGAGCGCGGATCTGATGGGTGCGGCCGGTAATGAGCCGCACTTTCAGCAATGCCAGTCGGCCGGAGACCGCCAGAGTCTCATACTGTGTTTCTACTTCCCGGGAGCCGGGGAGCTTTTCCTCCACGATCTTCACGACACCGCGGTCGGCATCCTTGAGCAGATAGCCGCCCAGCGTACCATCTGGAGGCGTGGGACGGCCAAAGGTGACGCAGAGATAGGTCTTTTGCACCCGGCGTTCTTTGATGGCCTCCAGAAAGAGCTGCTCGGCCTCGGGCGTTTTGGCGATGATGACCAGTCCGCTGGTACCGGTGTCCAGCCGGTGGCACAGCGAAGGCTGGTAAAGGCTCTCCTCGCTGTATTCGCCCTGCTGATTCAGATAGAGCAGGGCGCGGTGGAGCAGCGTGTCGTCCTCGGGGCCGTCCACGGCCAGCCCGGCGGGCTTGTTCACCACGAGGATCTGCGGGCAGTCATAGACCACCTGCGCGGGGCCGCGGGCGTTCTTCCACGCCGGGCCGTCGGTACGCTGCCCGGCATCCAGTACGTCGTCCAGAATGAACAGGCGGATCTCATCGCCCGCCATTACACGGGTGGAGAGCGGCTGTTTTTTGCCGTTGAGCTTGATCTTGTTTTCGCGCAGGGCCTTGTTCAAACGGCCCGGGTTCAGTACCGGGTACTGCTGCATCAGATAATTGTCCAGCCGGGTAGGGCTGAGACATTTTACTTTGATGATCTTCACGGAGCATCCCTTTCTATATTGTAAAAAGGCAAAAGCATATCTCAGCGAGCGTACAGGCTGACGATGTTCAGCAGGATCTGAGTGGCCTTGTCCATCCGCTCGGCGGTCGTACACTCGCATACGCCGTGGAAGTTGAAGCCGCCGGTGCCGAGGTTGGGACAGGGAAGCCCCTTCCAGCTCAGGACCGCGCCGTCGGTCCCGCCGCGCACAGGCACTTCTTCCGGCTCCAGTCCGGCCATGCGCACAGCCTCGCGGGCGGTCTCGACCAGATGGAAATGCGGCTGGATCTTTTCGAGCATATTGCGATAGCTGTCTTTGATCTCGACTTCCACCGTGCCGGGGCCGTATTTATCGTTGAGGTAGTCGGCGATCTGGAACAGATTGTCTTTTTTGTATTGCAGGCGTCCGGCATCATGGTCTCGCAGGATGTAGCCCAGCTTGGCTTCGGTCACATCGCTGACCATCTGGCAGAGATGATAGAATCCCTCACGGCCTTCGGTCGTTTCCGGGCGGGCCATTACGGGCAGGGCGCCGTGAAATTCCATCGCTACATTAGAAGCGTTGATCATGGCATCCTTGGCGCTGCCCGGATGGACCGAGAAGCCGTGGATGGTCACGGTCGCAGAGGCGGCGTTGAAATTTTCGTATTCGATGCAGCCTGCATCTCCGCCGTCTACCGTGTAGGCAAAATCTGCCCCGAAGCCCGGGATGTCGAACAGCAGAGCGCCCTCACCGATCTCCTCGTCCGGCGTAAAAGCGATGCACAGCTTGCCGTGGGGGCGGCCCTCGGTCTGGATGTATTCCACTGCGGTCAAAATCTCCGCAATGCCGGATTTGTCATCCGCGCCCAGCAGCGTCCGGCCATCGGTCGTGATCAGGGTCTCGCCTTTCATGTCGGCCAGGAACGGGAACGTGGAGACCTTCATGACCATGCCGGTGGCGGGCAGAACGACATCGCCCCCATCATAATTTTCGTGCAGAACAGGCTCCACATTTTCGCCGCTGGCGTCGTCTGCGGTATCCATGTGGGCGATAAGGCCCAGCGCATGCTTGCCTTCGCAGCCGGGCGTGGCAGGCAGACTGCCATAAACATAACAATTCTCGTCTACAAAGGCGTTCTCGATGCCAAGCGCTTTCATTTCCTCCACGAGAGCGTGCGCAAGGTCAAATTCTCGTGCAGCAGAAGGATGTGTGCCAGAGCTGGCGTCCGAAGTGGTATGGAACCGGACATATTGGAGCAGGCGTTCATATGCGCGCATAGATTCAATTCTCCTTATTATTTATTGGAATATCTCTATGATACCCCTGTTTTCCTCGTTTGGCAAGCCCATGCAGATAAGAACTCGCGGCCCGAACCTGAAACAAGAAAGCATAAAAATCCTGCTCATTTAGAGAGACCAGAGAAACTTTTCAGGCTGGAGGTTCAGCGTCAGCAGACAAGAATCATTTCAATAAGAGCCTGTCCCCCTTCCCCCGCGGTCTGTTGCAGACGAGAAAAGTTCTCTCTGCGACTTTGCAAGAAGCGATAGACTGGACTTTTTGCTTGCAAGGGGTCAGGTACTTCTTACAGATAGGTACAGCGGCCTTCTGAATCGCTTAGACCGCAGTTTCATTTTCCATTCAAACATCTTCAAAATCAAAATCAAAAAAGGTGTTGACAAATAAGGAATAGTCTGGTATTATAATCAAGCAGTCAGCCGATATGAGATGGCGGTTGTATTTATGGGGGTATAGCTCAGCTGGGAG
>JBJERT010000147.1:0-6999 GCA_051882435.1 Faecalibacterium sp. | reverse complement strand
TTTGCGATTGAAAAGTTTTTCGGTTCCTTTTTTCAAAAAGGAACAAAAAAAGAAACCTTCCGTGCATCCTCTTTCTCTGCACAGAAGGTTTTTCTTATTTGTCAGGGCGCTCAGGCATCTTCTGCGGGGCCGGCGCCTTCGTCAGAGAACAGCGCCGGGATGCCGCAGACTGCGGCGATGCCCACCACGGTGAACACGATGCGCGACCACACCGACGTGCTGCCGCCCAGCAGCCAGCCAACGAAGTCGAACTGGAACAGGCCGATCAGCCCCCAGTTGATGCCGCCGATGATAAGCAGGATCAAGCAGATTTTATAAAAGGTCTGCACAAAAAAGACCTCCTTCCTTTTGGGCAGTATGCCCGCACGGAAGGAGGTTTATGCAATCTCAGCGGCGGGACACGACCCGCGCACCGCCGCGCACAGGCTGGGCCACATAGACCTGCGGCCAGCGGGCGGACAGCGCCTGTGCCGCGGCACGGGCCTCCGCCTCGGCTTCAAACACACCGAACACCGCCGCGCCGCTGCCGGTCATCAAGGCGGTCAGCGCACCTTGCTCCCGCAGAGCCGCTTTGATGGCAGCGGTATCCGCCGCACCGCTGCATTCCTCCAGCGCATTGGCCGCGGCAGCACACAGCGCCGCCAAGTCTCCCGCGCGGACAGCTTCCTCCTGAGCAGCACAGTCCGGGTGGACGCTGCTGCCCACTTTATCATATGCGGCGAACGCCTGCGGCGTGGAGACCCCATAATCCGGCATGACCACCGCAAACCAGCAGTCCGGGCAGGGCGGCAGCGCCTTGATGAGGTCCCCTACTCCCTGCACCCGGCAGGTGCCGCCCATGAGCGCGAAAGGCACATCTGCCCCGATCTGCGCCCCCAGCGCGCACAGCTCACTCATGGAGAGCTGTGCGCCGTAAAGCTCATTCAATCCCACAAGGACAGCCGCAGCGTCGGCACTTCCGCCCGCCATGCCCGCCCGCACAGGGACATGCTTTTCGATGGTGATATCCACCCCCGCCAAAAGACCCGTATAGTGGAAAAAAGCCAGCGCCGCCTGATACGCTGTATTATGCTTGCCCGATGTCACCGGGCTGCCCGGCAGGTGCAGCTCCAGATACGGGCTGCGGCGCAGGGTCAGCCGTTCATACAGCGAAACCGCCTGCATCGTCATGTCCAGGTCGTGGTAGCCGTTGGGCAGAAGCCCCACCACATCCAGCGCCAGATTCAGCTTGGCCGGGGCCAGCACCACCACGCTCTGGGGCCGTGCAGCAGGATATCGTTTTTCCGGTCTCATGCGCGTTCCTCATCCAATTCCGCAAGGAATGCCCGGATGCGGTGGAGAGCCTCGGTCAGATGCTCCACCGAGTAGGCGTAGGACACGCGGCAGTAGCCCTCGCCGGATGCGCCAAACGCATCGCCGGGAACGAGCGCAACATGTTTTTTCTCCAGCAGCTTGGTGCAGAACTCCTGACTGGTCATGCCGGTGGACTTGATGCACGGGAACGCATAGAACGCACCGCGCGGCTCGAAGCAGGTCAGGCCCATCTCATTGAAGCTGCGCACCACAAGGCGGCGGCGCATATTGTATTCATTGCGCATCCGGTCGATCTCGCCGTCGCACTCTTTCAGCGCCACAATGGCCGCATACTGACTTGTAGTGGGCGCGCTCATGATGGCGCTCTGATGGATCTTGGTCATGATGCGGATGATGGGCGCGGGACCGCAGGCATAGCCCAGCCGCCAGCCGGTCATGGCATAGGTCTTGGAAAAACCGTTGACCACGATGGTCCTCTCCGCCATACCGGGCAGCGCCGCGATGGACACATGGGGGCGCAGACCATAGTTCAGCTCCGCATAGATCTCATCCGACAGCACCATGATATCCGTACCGCGCAGCACTTCGGCGATGGCCTCCAGATCCTCCCGTTCCATCACGGCACCGGTGGGGTTATTGGGGAAGGGCATAATGAGCAGCTTGGTGCGCGGCGTGATGACCGCCCGCAGCGCGTCGGCGCGCAGGCGGAACTCATCCTCCTGACGGCAGGCCACATGCACCGGCACACCGCCGGACAAGGTGGTGATCGGCTCGTAGCACACGAAGCACGGCTCCGGGATGATGACCTCATCTCCGGGCTGCACCAGTGTGCGGATGCACATGTCAATCGCTTCGCTGCCGCCCACCGTGATCAGCACCTGGCTCATGGGGTCATAGCGCAGGCCCATGCGGCGCTCCAGATAGCGGCTGACCTCCACGCGCAGCTCCTTGAGGCCTGCGTTGGAGGTATAGCGGGTGCGGCCGTGCTCCAGGCTCTCGATGCCCGCCTCACGCACCGCCCACGGCGTCTTGAAGTCCGGCTCGCCCACGCCCAGACTGATGCACTCCGGCATCTCGGCGGCCAGATCGAAAAACTTGCGGATGCCGGAGGGCCGCATGGCCACGGCGGCGGGAGCAAGCAGTTTATTATAATCCATCACAGTACCGTGCACTCTCTTTCATCGATCTCGTCGTCCTGATACAGCTTGCCTTCCTTCTTATAGGTGCGCAGCACGAAATGGGTGGCGGTGGAAAGCACGTCGTCCAGCGGGGAAAGGCGCTTGGCCACGAACAGCGCGATCTCCTGGAAGGTCTGGCCCTTGATGACCAGCTGCAGGTCATAGCCGCCGCTCATCAGCAGCACGCTCTCCACCTCGTCGAAGGCGGCGATGGTCGCCGCGATCTCGTCAAAGCCGCGGCTCTTTTTGGGGCTGACGTTCAGCTCGATGACCGCCTCCACCCGGTTGATACCGGCCTTCTCCCAGTTGACCAGCGTCTTGTAGCCCTTGATGATGCCCTGCGCCCGCGCCAGGTCGATCATGGCCGCCACCTCCGCAGGGGATTTATTCAGCATCGTGGCGATGTCCTCCACGGACAGCCGCGCGTTATTTTCGAGAATGTTCAATAACTGTTCCATCGTCGTTTCTCCTTTTTCTGGCCCCGCCAGCCGTAGAGGGGCCGAATCTGTCTCTCAGTATAGCATAGTTGGCGCGGGTTTGCATCCGATTTTTTGCACAGAATGCCTTTTTCTTCTTTTCGCGGGAACTTTTTGCTAAAAAGAGTGTTCAAAATTCGTCGAATCTGCTATACTGAGAGCGTACCGCCGCCGGGCGGGCCTTTGCTCCGACCCGGCCAAACCAAGGAACACGAAGTAAGGGATGGGAATTATGAAAGCATTTATGACCGTTATCGGCCACGACACCGTGGGCGTCATCGCAAAAGTGTCTTCTCTTTGCAGCGAGCTGAACATCAACATCGAGGACGTGACCCAGAGCATCCTGCAGGGCATGTTCGCCATGATCATGCTGGTAGATATCTCCCATTGCAGCGTCAGCCACGAGGAGCTGCACCAGCGTGTGGACGCGCTGGGCAAGGAGATGGGCATGCAGATCAACCTGACCCGTCAGGAAGTGTTCGACGCCATGCACACCATCTGAGCCAAAGGAGCGGAAAACAGCCATGAGTATGTTTAACACCGGGGACATCCTCGAGACCATCGAAATGTTCACGCAGGACAATCTGGACGTGCGCACAGTCACCATGGGCATCAGCCTGCTGGACTGCATCGACCCCGACCCGAAGAAAGCCTGCGAGAAGGTTTATAATAAGATCACCACCCGTGCCGCCAATCTTGTGCCGGTGGTGGAGCACATCAGCGCCGAATACGGCATCCCCATCATAAATAAGCGCATCAGTGTCACGCCTATCGCCATGCTGCTGGGTGCCTGCCCCGACGCAGACCCCGTGGACTTTGCCAAGGCACTGGACGCCGCCGGTAAAAAGGTCGGGGTCAACTTCGTGGGCGGCTTCACCGCGCTGGTCCACAAGGGCTTCTCGGCGGGCGATTTGCGGCTCATCGAGGCTATCCCCCGGGCACTGGCCCAGACCGATATCGTGTGCAGCTCGGTGAACATCGGCTCCACCAAGTCCGGCCTGAACATGGACGCCATCAAGCTGATGGGCAAGGCCGTGCGGCAGGCCTCTGAAATGACCGCCGACCGCCAGTGCATCGGCGCGGCCAAGCTGGTGGTGTTCTGCAACGCACCGGAGGACAACCCCTTTATGGCTGGCGCGTTCCACGGCCCCGGCGAGCCGGACTGCGAGATCCATGTGGGCGTTTCCGGCCCGGGTGCCGTGCGCGCGGCGCTGGCCCGCCTGCCCAAGGACGCGCCCATCGACGAGGTCGCCGAGCTGGTCAAGCGCACCGCCTTCAAGATCACCCGCGTGGGCCAGCTTGTGGCGAATCTCGCCTCCCGGGAACTGGGTGTGCCCGCAGGCATCATCGATTTGTCTCTGGCCCCCACCCCCGCCGTGGGCGACAGCGTGGCCAACATTTTGGAGGAGATGGGTCTGGAGACCTGCGGCTGCTGCGGCACCACCGCATGCCTCGCTCTGCTGAACGACGCGGTCAAGAAGGGCGGCGTCATGGCCTCCAACCATGTGGGCGGCCTGTCCGGCGCGTTCATTCCCGTAAGCGAGGACGACGGCATGATCCATGCAGCAGAGTGCGGCTGCCTGACCATCGAAAAGCTCGAAGCCATGACCGCTGTGTGCAGCGTGGGCATCGACATGGTCATCATTCCCGGCGACACCAGCGCCTCGGTCATCAGCGCCCTGATCGCTGACGAGGCCGCCATCGGCATGGTGAACAGCAAGACCACCGCTGTCCGCGTGATCCCGGCCATCGGCCGCAAGGCGGGCGAGGTGCTGGATTTCGGCGGCCTGCTGGGCTACGGCCCCATCATGGCAGTCAATCGCCGCGATCCCTCCATCTTCATCAACCGCGGCGGACGTCTGCCCGCTCCCATGCAGTCGCTGAAGAACTGATCCAGGGACGGGGGATTTGTTCCTTTTTCGAGAAAAAGGAACCGAAAAAGCTTTTCAGTCGCAAAACGCATCCGCGTTTTGCAGTGGGTTTTATAGCAGCCGGAAGTTGGGCGGCCAGCGTTTGCGCGCTCCCGCGCGCGGCGGCTGCGCCGCTGCTGATTTTCAGCGCCAGTGTATAAATTTTTCCAAACAGGCCCATGCTCTGGATACGATATTTTCCAGAAAAGGGGCCTGTTTTTATGAGTACATTTGTGCGGCTCACCCGCCGGGATATGGCGCTGTGGTGCGTTTCGTTGGGGTTTGGATTTGCGGCATGTTTTTTTCTGCAGGGGCTTTGGGGATGGGGCAGCGCACAGCTCCGCACCGGAGATGCTCTGTGCGCCGACACACTGCGCCTGCACGTCCGGGCCGTCAGCGACACCGTACGGGACCAGACCTGTAAGCTGGCCGTGCGGGACGCTGTTTTGGAGATGGTGGACTCTTACTGTCCTGCGGACAACAAGGCGGATACCCTTTACTGGGCGGCACAGAACCTCGGCCGCATCCAGTTGACTGCCAGCCGCACACTGGCGCGGCTGGGTGCATCGGCCCCGGTGCGGGTACGGCTGGTAAATATGTATTTTGACGCCGCAGCCTACGCCGGAGGCTGCCTGCCCGCCGGACGCTACGATGCGCTGCGCATTGATCTGGGCGGGCCGGAGCATTACGGCAAAAACTGGTGGTGTGTGCTCTACCCCGGGCTGTGCCGCGCAGCCTGCGGCGGCTATATCCAGCCGGAAGAAAACGACCTTGTATGCGGAGAGTACGTCCTGCGCTTCCGCCTCGTGGACTGGTGGAATCAGCGCACGGCTGACCGCAGTGACCGCGTACTGCTGGCGCTGGAATGACCTGCCGCGTTTGTCCGCACCTTTCTCTGCCCCGGTGCATAGCATGGGGTATGAAAGGAAGGTGTATATCCTATGGCAACTCCCACCTATTATTCCCTGCTGCAAAACGGCTCCTCGGGGCCGGACGTAGCGCTGGTGCAGACCTGGCTCAACGGCATCCGTGACACCTGCACCTGCTACGCCCAACTGACCGTTGACGGCAAATATGGCTCCAGCGTCGAGAACGCTGTGCGCGAGTTCCAGACCAAAAACGGCCTGACCGTGGACGGTAAGGTCGGCCAGAACACCTGGAACGCCATCTACGACAAGTATGCCGCCAAGCATGGCACGGCGGTGCCTTTCCCCGGCATCACCGTCATCTATGCCATGACCGGCGCTGTCGTGCGGTATATCCAGCAGCGCCTTATCACGAAAAACTATCCGCTGACAGCAGACGGCAAGTTCGGCACCAAGACCGCAGCCGCCGTCTCCAACTTCCAGACCCTCAGCGGCCTGACCGCTGACGGCAAGGTCGGCAAAAACACCTGGGCCAAGCTCATCGTCTAAGCGTTCCCGCCTTGGGGCGGCTCCTCCTGTGCAGCAGCGCGGGCGGGGCCGCCCCTTTTTTGGCTTCCAGCGTTCTTCGACGGGGCGCAGCCCCCGCGCGCGGGAGCGCGCAAACGCTGGCCGCCCAACTCCCGGCTCCCATAAAACCCTCTGCAAAACGCGAATGCGTTTTGCGTTTGAAAAGTTTTTGCCCCGCTTTTTTCAAAAAGCGGGAATCCCCGTTCCTTTCCGTTTTTTGAGACGTGGACAAACTCCGCCGTGTCCTCTATAATAAAAGCAGTGATTTTTCCCTGTAAAGGCGGTGAGTTTCCATGCGCTTTGCGCATTTATCCGATCTGCACCTGGGCAAGCGGGTGCATGAATTTTCCATGCTGGACGACCAGCGGTACATTCTGGAACAGATCCTGACGCTGCTGGACCGCTCTGCGGTCGACGCGGTGCTGCTGGCGGGCGACCTCTACGACAAACCGGTCCCGCCCGCCGAGGCCGTGCGTCTGCTGGACTGGTTCCTTACCGAGCTGTCCGGGCGGGGCCTGCCGGTGTTCGCTATCAGCGGCAATCATGATTCTGCCGACCGTGTCGCTTTTGGGGCGCGGCTGTTGGAGCAGAGCCGGGTCTATGTCAGCCCGGCCTTTGCAGGTGCGCCCACGCCCGTCACGCTGGAGGACCGCTATGGCCCGCTGGACATCTATCTGCTCCCCTTCCT
>JBJERT010000146.1:0-7053 GCA_051882435.1 Faecalibacterium sp. | reverse complement strand
TCAGGCGAGATAATTCGCGGCGAGCCGCTCCAGAGCATCGGGGGCCTGCTGGACCCACTGGGCGTAAGAGAGGCCGGAGGCGGCGACCGCCTGACCCAGCGCCACGAGGAACTCCGGCACACGGTGTTCCAGCACGACGCCCAGCTCACGGCCCATCGTTTCATGGCCCTGCCGGTCGTCGCCGTTCACATAGAGAGTGAAAGCGGGAAGAGGCTTCTTATCAACGGACTTGACGCCGCCGCGGAAGCCGATGGCACCCGTCTGGTGAGTGCCGCAGCTCGACGGACAGCCGGAGATATGGATCTGGGGCAGCGCGCCGTCCGGGATGCCTGCCGCGCGCACCGCATCCACGCAGGCCGCCAGCAGTGCCTGCGAATCCCGCACACCCACCTGACAGATGGACGCGCCGATACAGCTCACAGAGGTCTCGAACAGGCTGTGGGCGGTATCATTTTCTGTCAGAGACAGCAGTTTGGCGGCCTGTGCGCCCGTGAGGTTGACCAGATAGGCGGTCTCGTCCGGTGCCAGTCGCATCTCTGCCGCACCGCCCATTGCGCACACGGCATCGGCCACGGCGCAGAAGGTCTCCGGCTTCGGCTGGCCGCCGATGGGGTGCCAGACCACGGTGTAAAGTCCCGGCTGCTTCTGTGCCAGAACACGGGGGCTTTCCGGTGCAGCAGAGCCGTCGCCGGTCAGGGCGGGCGCAGCCGTCAGCGGCGGCAGGGTCAGGTCCTCAGAGGCCAGCACTCCGGCGAGTTTTTCCTGATAGGCTTTGGCATACGCCTCCGGCCCGCCGCAGATCTCCTGCATGTAGCGGGTGCGGGCCTTGCCGCGGTTCTCGTAGTTGCCGTAAGCGCGGAAGGTCAGCCACATGGCTTTGATATAATAGAGGATATTTTCCGGTTCCACGGCCTCGGCGACCTTGACGCCAAAGCGCGGGTTATTGCCCAGACCGCCCGCGCTGTAAACGTCGAAGCGGCCATCCGGCCGGGCGGCAAAGCCCAGGTCGCGGTAGGTGGCGTGGGTCAGGTTTTTCGGCGAATTGGAGAAGCCGACCTTCAGCTTGCGGGGCATCTTTTCCGCCTTGATGAAGTGCATCAGGTAGTCGCCCGCCTGCTCGGCCCAGGGCAGGACGTCAAAGTATTCCTCCGCCTCGGTGCCGGACAGCGGCGAGCACATCACGTTGCGGGGGAAATCGCCGCCGCCGCCCAGCGTCACGATGCCCGCATCCAGCGCCTGCTCCATGATGGCACAGACCGCGTCGGCCTGCAGGTCGTGGAGCTGGATGGTCTGGCAGGTGGTGAAATGCAGCTTCTGGACCTGATAGTCCCGCAGTGCCTTTGCGGTGAAGGCCAGCTTTTCCGCGGTCACGCGGCCCGCGGTCATGCGCAGGCGCAGCATGCTGGCCTTGCCGCCCCGCTGGGCATAGCTGCCGTACAGGCCTGAAAAGCCCTTGTACGACATTTTATCTACTTCGCCTTTATAGAATGCCTCGGTTTTTTCCCGGAAGGCGGGAAGCTCCTGCTTCCAGCTCTGCGGGTCGATCTTTTGCGGTGCAGCCATAGGTGCAGCACATCCTTCCTCATAAAGCTGTTTTTATTGTAGCACAGGCGGGGCGGGATTACAATTCTCTGCCTGCTGGAAATACCTCATCCGTTTTGCGGCAAAAAAGCGGCCCCGCCGCGCTGGAATATTCCAGCGGACGGGGCCGCGATGCTCTGCTTTGGTGTAGCCGGAGCGCTTAGCCCTTGCCAGCGCAGCCGAACAGCTCGATCTTCTCCTTGCACTTGCCCTCGATGGCCTTTGCGCCGGGAGCCAGCAGCTTGCGGGGGTCGAAGCCCTTGCCCTGCTGATCCTTGCCAGCCTCGATATACTTGCGGGTAGCCTCCGCAAAGACCAGCTGGCACTCGGTGTTGATGTTGATCTTGGAAACGCCCAGGCTGATGGCCTTGGCGATCATCTCGTCGGGGATGCCGGTGCCGCCGTGCAGGACCAGCGGGATGTTGTTGGTGGCCTTGTGGATGCGGTCCAGAGCCTCGAAGTCCAGGCCCTTCCAGTTGGCGGGGTAGACGCCGTGGATGTTGCCGATGCCGGCGGCCAGGAAGTCGATGCCCAGCGCGGTGATCTTGGCGCACTCCTCGGGGTCGGCGATCTCGCCGGTGCCCACGACGCCGTCCTCGACGCCGCCGATGGAGCCGACCTCAGCCTCGATGGACATGCCGTTGGCGTGGGCCAGTTCCACCAGCTCCTTGGTCTTGGCCACGTTCTCGTCGATGGGGTAGTGGCTGCCATCGAACATGATGGAGGAGAAGCCCGCCTCGATGCAGGCCTTGCAGCCCTCGTAAGAGCCGTGATCCAGATGCAGGGCCACAGGCACGGTGATGCCCATGGAATCGACCATCGCGCTGACCATCGCGGCCACGGTCTTGAAGCCGGTCATGTACTTGCCGGCGCCCTCGGACACGCCCAGAATGACGGGGCTCTTCATTTCCTCACATGCGGTCAGGACAGCCTTGGTCCACTCCAGGTTATTGATGTTGAACTGAGGCACACCGTAGTGGCCGTCACGAGCCTTGAGAAGCATTTCGGTTGCGTTTACCAGCATAATATTACCTCCACAGTTTATCGGCGATTGGTCGCTCCCGTGCCCGTTGCGCAGGGGAGAACAGACCTGTGAGTCAAGTATACCCCAAACAAAGCCTAAAATCAATCCAAAGCGGCAGTTTTTGCGCGGCTTATGCCCGAAATTTCTCCCGGAAGCACCGGCCCGGTTTCCCTGGCCGGGCGCAGCCCCCGCGCGCGGGAGCGCGCAAACCGGTGCCGCCGCCTTCCGTCAGACCCAAAAAACCTTCCCGCCCATCGCGCAGGCGATGGGCGCATAGAAAAGCTTTTTCGGTTCCTTTTTCTCGAAAAAGGAACAAAAAGGAACAAAATCCCCCGTTTTCCACAGGATTTCACATTCGTCAAAATGATGTTGGAGAAAACTGCAAAAGATGACAGCTTTGGCGTCAAAAAATCGTCAAAATTCCGCCTTGAAAATACAAATGGTAGGCATCGTGCAGAAAACTGTCGAACCCGCTGTGTGGAAAACTCAGTGGAGAAAGTGGAAATCCACCCGGAAAATGGGCGCGAAGGCTGGACTTTTTCACTTTTTCCACAGGGTTTTCAACTTGTGGAAAAGAAAATGCCCCTTTTACAAGCCGTATAGCGCCCTTTTGTGGAAAACTTCAGCCTCTGTGCAAAACAGAGGGATAACCCGCGCCGTCCCGGGCAGAATGAAGAAGGGACAGCGCAAGAAAAACTTCCGAATCTCTGGCAAAGCCGGTCGGCTTATGGTATACTCTACCCTGAATCAGTATCGGAGCATGATCTCAGCGGGGACTGTCCCCGCCGCCGATGGAAACGGAAGGAGAACCACACCATGGAAGAAAAGACCGCCCCACGCCGTCCCCGCCGCGCGCAGGAGGAAGCGCCGGAGACCGGCAAGAGCCTTGTCTACGGCAAAAATCCCGTCACTGAGCTGCTCAAGAGCGGCGCGGGCGTTGATACCGTTCTGCTGGCCGAAGGCATGGCCCCCGCCGTCGCCTCCTATTTCACCGCGCTGGCCAAGGAGGCCGGGGCCGCCGTCAAGCGGGTGAACCCGGGCAAGCTGCGGCTCATGACCGGTACCGACAGCCACCAGGGTGTGGCTGCCTTTGCCAGCGCCATTTCGTATGCCACGGTGGAGGACCTGCTGGCCGCTGCCAGAGCCAAGGGCGAGCCGCCCTTCCTTGTGCTGAGCGACGGCATCGAAGACCCCCACAATCTGGGCGCGGTGATGCGCAGCGCGCTGCTGTGCGGTGCCCATGGCATCGTTATCCCCAAGCGGGGCGGCGCGCAGGTGACGCCCACGGTCATCAAATCCAGCGCCGGAGCCGCCGAGCGCCTGCCCGTGGCCCGCGTGGCCAACATCGGCGAGACCATCCGCCGTCTTAAAGAGCAGGGCGTATTTGTCTACTGCGCCGATATGGACGGCGTGCCGCTGCACAAAAATGATCTTACCGGCCCCATCGCGCTGGTGCTGGGCAGCGAGGGCAGCGGCGTGTCGCAGCTGGTCAAAAAGCTGTGCGACGGTGTGGTGCGGCTGGAGATGGCCGCGCAGGGGACCGGAGTGGACAGCTTCAATGTTTCGGTGGCAGCGGGCATCATTCTTTACGAGATCCAGTCCCAGCGCGCCGCCGCGCAGGGCTGACCCCCGGCAGCAGACCGGAAACATGATTGGGAGGGACAAGGATGCCGAATGAGAAAAAGCGTCTGACCGAAAGGGACGAATTGACCCCCGAAGAGCTGGAAGCACAAAATGAAAAATTCCGCACCTTTTTCAGCACCAGCGTGGCGCAGGTGCCGGAAGAGATGAACCGCCGGGACGAAGAAGAAGCAGAGCAGCATCATGGACTGTTCGCGCGGCTGTTCCGGCGCGACAAGCCGGACCCCAAGCCGCAGCCGTCGGTGTCCAAAGAGATGCCCACCGGCGAGATCGTGCTGGGCGGCTGCGAGGTGCTGGAAGAAGAAACCGCCGATCTGGAACTGGCGCTGGACCCGGAGCGGTCGGAGCCTGCGCCTGCTGCTCCCAAGCCTGCGCCGCGGCCCGCCGCACCGGTGCCTGAAAAAAAGGAAGAACCAAAGCAGTGCGCCGCGGTGCCGAAGCCGGAGCAGATGCCCGCACGGCCCGCGTCTGCCCCGGAGAAACGCTCTGCGCCCCGCCGGGAGCCGCAAAAGCCTCTCTCTCCGCAGGAGCGGCGAGAGGCACAGGAGCTGCGGGAACTGAAAGATATGCTGGACGTTATAAGCGGTATCCGCCCGGCCGCACCGAAGCCGCAGCCGGCCCCGGCCGCCGTTGTACCGGAGGAGCGTCCGGCCCCGCCGGAGCCGCTGGAACCGGAGAAGCCGCAGCCACCGGAACGAGAGACGCCGCAGCCGCCTACGCAGAGCATCCCGCTGTATTTTGCGGCGGAAGGACGCACGGAGCTGCCGAGCCGACGTCAGGAGCCAGAGGCTCCTGTGGTACATGAACGGCCTGATGCCTTCCGCCTGTTCGGGACGCCAGAGGATGAGGCCGGGTCGGCCTCTCGCAAATCGGATGACGAGGATACCATGAGCATCCCTCTGCTCCCGCTGGAGGAGGAGCCTGCCCCAGAGGCCCCGGCGGCGCAGCCTGCGTCTCACGCGCAGCCGGAGCCGGTCCAGCCGGAACCGGAGGAGACCGGGCCGGAGACGCCGGAACAGGTGCTGGACCATCTGCGCCAGATGAGCGCTTCTCTTACGCTGCGCTGCGTGCTGAGCGCGCTGCTGACTGTGGTGCTGCTGGGGCTGGGGCTTACGGCGGAGGGGCTGCTGCCGCCCACGTTGCTGGACCCGGTGGCCGCGCCCACATCCTTCTATGGGGCGAATCTGCTGCTGCTCGTCGCGGCAGCAGCCGTGGCATATCCCGTTCTGCGGGATGGTCTGGCGGGTCTGCGTGGACGTCCCAGCGCGGAAACGATGCCCGCGCTGGCGGCTGTGGGCGCGCTGCTTCAGGCGGCCGCGGCCCTGTTGACGGCGGAGAGCTATCAGGCCGCAAGCTGGACGCTGCTGTCCGGCATCGCGGCTCTGGGACTGTCCACGGCGCTTCTGGGCACCCGCATCCAGTTGGCGGCGGTGCGCGGCGGTGTGGAACTGATCGCCTCAGGTGTTGAGCATCAGGGCGCGTACCGTGTGCGGGATAAGGACCTGATCCGCAGCCTGGCACAGGGGATGGACCAGCAGGACCCCTGGGTCCTGCTCAGCCGTCCCATGGAATGGGACGCGGGGCTTGTGGAGCAGTGCTTTGGCGAGCATGCCGGTGAGCGCCGCGCGCATAAAGCGGCGTTGATCCTTCTGGGCATGGCTCTGTTGAGCGGTCTGGTCTTTTTGCTGTTCGGCGCGGGCATAGGCGGCGCGGCGGCGGCCATGACGGCCGTGCTGTGCATGGGAGCACCGCTTTCTTCCACTTTGATCGTTGGTCTGGCCTCGCTGCGGCTCCAGCGCGCCGCTGCTGCGGTGGGGGCCATCGTGCCCGGCTGGAGCGCCGTGGAGGAGCTGGGCGGCGTGGATACCATCCAGGTCAGCGCGGAAGAGCTGTTTACGCCGGACAGCGCGATGCTGGAAGATATCCGTATCTTCAAGGGCGGGCGCATCGACCGCGCGATCCTCTACTCCGCCAGCGTCCTGAACCAGAGCTGCCCCACGCTGCGCAGTCTGTTCCGTCAGATCATCGAGGATCGGACCGATATCCTGTTCCCGGTGCGGGATCTGGAAACGCACTATGGCCTCGGTTTTTCCGCGTGGTGCGACAATAATCGTATCCTTATCGGTACGCGGGAATATATGAAGCAGCAGGATGTCCCGGTGCCTGAGCTGGAATATGAAAATGAACATTCGAAGCAGGGTCAGCTTCAGGTGCTGTATCTTGCGGTGTCCGGGAATCTGTACGCCATGTTCGTGCTGCGGTATGTGGGCGGGCGCAACGCCGCGCGCAGTCTGACCGTGCTGCAAAAGGAGAATATCCGCCTTCTGGTCTCCTGTCAGGACCCCAGTCTGACGGCGCGGCACATCGCTGAGGCCTATCATCTGCCGGATGGGATGGTCACGCTGCTGGGACAGGAGCAGTGCGGCCTGCTGGCCGCCCGCCCGCGGGAGGCCGCGCCCTGCTGTATGGTCCATCTCAAGGGTCTGGCGAGCCTGACGGGCGGCCTGAGCGCCGCTGAGCAGGCGCAGAACGCCGAAACCACCGCTACGACCGTGCAGCTCGTTTCGGTCTGGTTCTCGGTGGCCATCGCTGCGCTGCTGACCTATGCGGGCAGCATCGGCGGGCTGTCGGTGGCCGCGGTCCTGATGTATCAGGCGGCGTGGAGCGCACTGAGCATCGCGGTCTGCGCACTGAAGCAGCATTGAGGAGACGGAGGACGAGGATTTGTTCCTTTTTCGAGAAAAAGGAACCTAAAAAGCTTTTCACACGGCCCACACATTCGTGTGGGCCAAGTTTTTATATGCACG
>JBJERT010000145.1:3139-7063 GCA_051882435.1 Faecalibacterium sp. | reverse complement strand
CCGCCACACAGCTCGAGGTGGCGCAGTGGATGCATATCAGCCGGAGCTATGTATCGCGCCTCGAAACACACGCATTGGATCAGCTCCGTCAGGGGTGGGAGGCGAAGCCCTGAAGCCCGGGGCGCAGCCCCAGCGCGCGGGAGTGCGCAAACGATGCCCGGCTAACTCCCGGCTGCCATAAAACCCTCTGCAAAACGCGAATGCGTTTTGCGACTGAAAAGTTTTTCGGTTCCTTTTTTCAAAAAGGAACAAAACCCCCTCGTACGACAAACAGCCCCAGACACACGATGTAAGGTGTGTCCGGGGCTGCCGGTCTGTCACTGCGCCTCCTGCGGTGCAACGGCAAACAATCTGCGCTGCAATTCATCCAGCTGCTCGAAGCTGTACAGTCGGTTCAGCGCTTCCAGAAGCTCCTTTTTGGAGAGCCGCGGCGGCAGGCCAAGGGCGCTCAGCAGCTCGATCTTGCGGGCGGCGCTGCCCGCGGTGCCCGAAAGCCCCCACTCGTAAAGGTCGGTGTAGGTGATCTGCCGTCCTTCCGGGCGGGCGGCGGGCACGCCTGCCTCGGAGCCGAGGGCGTCCCGCAGCCCCTGCAGGATGAGCGCATCCTCTACGCCTTCCACCCCCAGCAGTCCCTCCTTGCCGGGCTGCGGCTTGCGCTTCTCTTTGCCGCGGATGGCCGGGACATACGCCTGCACGACATGCTCCGCGCCGACCAGATCCGTGATATAATTGCGGATGCGGAAGCCTGCCGCGTCCGAATCCGTCAACAGGATAAGACCATTTTTCCGGGCCAGAGCTTTGAAAAGCTGCTGGCGCTTTTTGTCTTTATAGATACCGAATCCATCGGTCAAAAGGATCATGGCGTCGGTCAGGCGGGCCAGACGCGCCGCGTCATATTTGCCCTCCACGATGAGCACCCGGTCGGTATGAAGCTGTTCTGTCATTGTCCGCTCCCCGCCAGCGCCAGACGACACAGTGCTGTCTCGAGCAGCGTCTGGTCCTCCACAGGCTGACTTTTCAGCGCCTTGTCCAGATCGAGCAGCACCTGAAGGCAGTTCTCGAGCTGGTCCAGCGTGTAGCGCGCCGCCGTTTCAGCCGAGCGCTTGAGACGGTAGTCGCTGCCCTTGTATCCGAAATCCTTGAACACGGCGCTGTAATTTTTCTTTTTCTGCGCGCCCAGCTTGACGCGGTAAAGGTCCACATAGCTGCCGATCATGGCGGCTGTGATGGCGATCGGCTCCTGCTGGAGACGCAGCAGCGTCTGGAGCTTTTTGCATGCGCCGGTGGCATTTTTGGCCGTTATCATGCGGATCATCTCAAACACATCCGCCTCCAGGCTGACCGTGCCCATTTCCGCCACCATCGCCGTGCTGACGGTCTGGTACCCGGACAGGGCACAGAGCTTATCCACCTCGTTTTCCAGCAGAAACGGGTCCTCCCCGCAGCGTTCCAGCAGGGCCGCGGCAGCGCTCTCGGGCAGGGTCGCCCCCTGCTCCTTTGCCCGTTCGATCATCATCAGCTTCAGCTCATAGGGTTTTGGCTTGGCAAGTTCTTCCACATAGCCCAGCTTTTTGCACTGGGCCACGAGCTTCTGCGCCCTTTTGCCCAGCTTGAGCTTGCCGCGTTCCAGCTCAAACACACTGCCCAGCACGACCACCGCGTTTTCCAGACTGGCCAGAGCATCACACAGCGCGTCCAGATCCTTGTCGCTGTATGCGCCGGGCTCCACCTCCGGCAGCACCACCACACGCCGCGTACCAAAAAAGGAAATGGTGCCCGCCGCCATGATGAGCTGTTCGATCTCCGGCGCGGGATCGTCCAGCACGGTAGGCTCCTCCGCTTCGCCGGAGGACAGCAGCCGCACGGCCGCCGCCGTAGCCTGGCGCACCAGATAGCGCTCGCTGGAATAGTGATAGAACACCGGACAGCCCTTTTCCGCGAGCTGCCGCAGCTTTGTTTCTGTCGCCAAAACACATCTCCTCCTTCCGGCCGGATCACAGCACCTATTGTACCATACCCGCCGCGGTTTGCAAACCCCTGCTGAAATGTCATAAAACAGGGGGCATTTTATCCTGTGCGTGTTCCTCCGCCGGGGCGCAGCCACAGGGTCCTTCCCTGCGTCTGGAGTCCTTCCTCCATCCAGCGGTAGTCCCCGCTCAGCGAGAGCAGGCCGGACCAGCGCACCGAATCGGGACGTGCCGGGCTGGCCAGCAGCCAGTCGGCGCGGATGGGCTTTGCCAGCTCTACGGTCCCGCTCAGCGTGACCAGCCGCCGCCCATCCACCAGCAGGCGGACGATGCACCCGGTGCGGGTGCGCAGCAGCTCCACGCGGATATCCCCTACCGACAAGGCGCGGGAGGTATATGGTTCCATCTCTGCGGCAGAGACCGAACGTTCCGCCGGAAGGGTGCAGGGCGTCTCCGGCGTCATGCGCAGGTCCGCGAGGAATGCGACCTCCTCCGCACCGCGGTACCGGAGCAGCGTTTCCACCGCATCCTGCGCGGACGCGCCGCCCCGGAACAGCACGATGGCCTGCCCATCCTGTGTAATGACCACCGCCGGGGCCTGTGCGGTGCCGGTCAGCTCCACCCGCACGATGCCTCTGCTCAGGGCGTTCCCCGCCCCCAGCGCCACCGCTGCCGTGAAAAGGACCGCCGGAACGGCGACCCGCATCCGCACCCGCAAACGGTACGCCAGCCAGCACAGCCCCCATATCAAGAGGCAGACCAGAGCCGCATAGGCTGTATCGAACCCGAGCTGTGCGCCCGGCCATCCGGCCACCATGCGCGCCCAGCCGTTGAGGCAGTATGCAAGCGCTCCCGCGCAAAAGGAACACACCATATGCAGCGGCCCGGCTGCCGAAAACAGCCCGGCAAGTGCCGCGGCCAGACCCAGCGTCATCATCGGCTGCACCAGCCACAGCACTGCCGCGCCGGACAGCAGGCTGTAAAGGCTGACGCTCATGCCGCGCAGCACCAGCACCGGAAAGGTCGCTGCGGAGGCGCACAGCGAAATGCAGGCCGTTTCCCACAGAGAGCATTTCATCCTGCCAAGGAATACGGCCAGCCGGTGCGGTCCTTCCCGCGGCATACCTTCCGCCCACTCCGCGTCCCGGGCCGCCTGACGTTTCTCCTGCCAGCGGCGGAGAAGTTCGTTTCCTGCCAGGATGCCCAGCACGGACGCAAAGGAAAGCTCAAAGCCCACGTCACACACAGCGTAGCTGTTCCCCATCGTCATGAGCAGGCCCGCCACGGCCAGCGAGGTAAGCCCATCCGCCGGAGCATAGAGCCACACGCCCAGCGCGCCGACCCACACCGCGACGGCCGCCCGCAGCACGGATGGCGTGAAGCCGGTCACTCCCACCAACAGCAGCGCCATTCCCGCGCGGAACACCGCGCCCAAGCGCCGACTGGCATAGCTACGCTCCCGTTTGCGGCGCAGCGCGGGCAATCCCCCGCCGCAAAGGATGGAAACATGCATCCCGCTGACCACCAGGACGTGGGAAAGCCCTGCCGACCGATAGGCCCGGTTCAGGTCTGCGGGCAGAGCTGTGCGGTCGCCGACGACCATCGCAGACAGAACGCCGCCGGTATCCTCATCCAGAAGCTGCTGCAGCGCGTCACTCAGCCTCGCCTGCAGCCGGCTGGTCCGGGCGCGAAAGCTCCCGCTCTGCCCGACGACCCGGAACGCAAAGGCATCCTCCGCGGTCAGGGAAATGGCATCAGCATAAAGCTCCAGTTCCCGGGCGCGGGCGGGCGTTTCCAGTGTCAGCCGGACCTCCACGATGTCCCCTGCCGCACACTCCGGCAGGCAGGCCGCCTCACACCGGAAACCCGTTGCTGCGCCATCTGCCTGTTCGACCCAGAGCACCGCGCGCACATGGCCCTCCCAGTATGAAGCGGACACACGCTCGACCTGCGCCCG
>JBJERT010000145.1:0-3039 GCA_051882435.1 Faecalibacterium sp. | reverse complement strand
CAAAAGACGCAGAGCGGCCGCCGCATCACGGTTTAATGGAAGAACAGGGGCAGCGGCTCCAGGAAGATGATGTCCTTGCGCTCTGCCGCGTCGCCCTCCGCCAGAACAGCCGCCTGGCCGACGATCTCACACCGGGTCTGTTCTGCCAGGGCATCCAATGCCTTGAGGGAGCCGCCGGTGGAGATCACGTCATCCACCACGAGGACCCGCTTGCCGCTCATGGATTCCAGCTCCTTGCGGTCGATGACCAGCTTCTGCTTGCCTGCCGTCGTGATGGACTGATCCTCCACCACCACCGGGTCCTTCATATACAGTTTGACGCCCTTGCGCGCGCAGACATAGGGCTTGCCGCTCTGGCGGCTCATCTCGTGGGCCAGCGGAATGCCCTTGGCCTCGGCGGTGAGCAGCACGTCAAATTCCGGGCACTTTTTCAGCAGCTCGGCAGCCGCGGCCACGGTCAGCTCGGCGTCGCCCAGCATGATGAAGGCCGCGATATCCATGTGGTCGTTGACCTTGCAGATGGTCAGCTCGCGGGTCAGGCCCGCGACGTGGAGGGTATAGGTCTTTTCCATAATACGATCCTCTTTCTTTTTATACACCGCGGCTCAGACCGGCAGCTTCTCGCCGCCCAGCACATGGAAGTGCAGGTGCTTCACGGTCTGGCCGGCATCCTCGCCGATATTGGAGATCACACGGTAGCCTCCCTCGAGGCCGGTCTCCTTCGCCAGCTTTGCGATCACAGCGAAGATATGGCCCAGCAGTGCGCCGTCCGCCTCGGTCAGCTCGGCAGCCGACCCGATATGCTGGCGGGGCACGACCAGAAAGTGGACCTTCGCCTGCGGGGCGATATCATAAAAGGCCACGACCTGCTCATCCTCATACAGCTTCTTTGCGGGGATCGCACCCGCGGCGATCTTACAGAACAGACAATCTTCCATTGGGGGATGCTCCTTTCGTGATGATGTCGAATTTCCCAAAGCGCCACGGGCCGCGCCCGGATACGGCGCGGCCTGCGGCCTTATCGTTCTTTTACGCTCAGCCCAGCGTCTTTGCAACGATGCTTTCCACTGCGTGGAGCGCCTCGTCGATCTTGTTCTCGTCGCGCAGACCGGCCATGGCGAAGTCCGGCTTTCCGCCGCCCTTACCGCCCGCAATGGCGGAGATCTCCTTGACCAGAACACCCGCCTTGAGGCCCTTGGCCTGTGCCAGCTTGTTCACGGTGACTGCCATCGTGACCTTTTCGCCCTCCTTGCCCACGAGGACCACCACCACGGGCTTGACCGCCTTTTCGCGGACCGAGTCGCACATGGCGCGCAGGGTGTCGCTGCCGGTGCCGGAGAAGAAAGCGGTGGCGATCTTCACGCCGTCCACCTCCGCGGCGCTGTTGAACAGGCTGTCCACCTTGGAGGCGGCAATGGCCGCCTTCATCTCGTCCAGCTCGCGGCCCATCGCCTTGTTCTCGTTCATCACAGCCTCGGCGCGCAGCACCACGTCCGCCACGTTGTTGGCCTTGAGGGCCGCGGCGGTCTTGCGCAGGGTCAGCTCCTGCAGGTTGGCACGCAGCAGCAGGTTCTTGCCCGTCACAGCCTCGATGCGGCGGATGCCCGCAGCCACAGAGGACTCGCTGACGATCTTGAAGCAGCCGATCTGCGCGGTATTCTTTACATGCGTACCGCCGCAGAACTCCGTGGACCAGCCCTGAACGTCCACGACGCGGACGATCTCGCCGTACTTCTCGCCGAACAGTGCCATAGCGCCCAGCTGTTTTGCCTCGGCAATGGGCATCTCGCGCACACAGACGTCCATGGACTCGAAGATCTTGTCGTTGACGATCTTCTCCACCTGCGCCAGCTCCTCCGGGGTGACAGCGCTGAAATGGGTGAAGTCGAAGCGGGTGATCTCGGCATCCTGATAGGAACCGGCCTGATGGACGTGGTCGCCCAGCACCTCGCGCAGGGCAGCCTGCATCAGGTGGGTCGCGGTATGGTTGCGGGCAATGGACATGCGGTACTCGGTGTCCACCTGCGCGGTGAGGTGGTCGCCCAGCTTGACGATGCCGCTCTCCAGCACACAGGTGTGGACGAAATAGCCCTTCGGGGTCTTTTTCACGTCCAGAACGCGCAGGCTGCACCCGGCGCCGGTCAGCACACCGTGGTCAGCGGCCTGACCGCCCATTTCGGCGTAGAAGGGGGTCTTGTCCAGGACCACCAGCACGCCTTCCTTCTCCTGATCGTCGGTAGAGATAGCGTCGCTCAGAGTTTCCTCGTCGCTCAGAGCCACCACGACGCCCTCGTCGGTCAGGGTCTTGTAGCCGGTGAACAGGGTCGGCTCAGCGTCCAGACCGCCGAACAGGTCCTCGCTCCAGCCGGAGATGTTTTTCTTGAGGCGCTCGGCGCGGGCGCGCTCCTTCTGCTTCTTCATCTCGGCGTGGAAGCCCGCCTCGTCGACCTCCAGGCCCTGCTCGGCCGCGATCTCACGGGTCAGGTCCAGCGGGAAGCCAAAGGTATCGTTCAGCTTGAACACGTCCAGACCGCTGAGCAGGTGCTGATGCGCCTTTTCCAGATTGTCGATCATGGTGGAAAGGATGTTCATGCCGGAGTCGATGGTGCGGGCAAAGTTCGCCTCCTCGGTGCCGATGACCTTCTTGATATAGGCGGCATGCTCCCGCAGCTCGGGGTAAGCGCTCTCGCTGGACTGGATGACCGTCTCCACCAGATCCACGAGGAAGGGGCGCTGGATGCCCAGCATCCGGCCATGACGGGCGGCGCGGCGCAGCAGGCGGCGCAGCACATAGCCGCGGCCCTCATTGGAGGGCAGGATGCCGTCGGACACCATGAAGGTGCAGCTGCGGATATGGTCGGTGATGACGCGGATGGAGATATCGGTCTTGTCATCCTGCTTATAGGTCTTGCCCGCAATATGCTCCACATGGTGCAGCACGCTCTGGACCGTATCGACCTCGAACAGGTTGCCCACGCCCTGCATCACGCAGGCCAGACGCTCCAGACCCATGCCGGTGTCGATGTTGGGCCGGGGCAG
>JBJERT010000144.1:0-7070 GCA_051882435.1 Faecalibacterium sp. | reverse complement strand
AGGCCCAGTTCGGCGGCCAGCGCTTCGGCGAGATGGAGGTCTGGGCGCTGGAGGCTTACGGCGCAGCCTACACGCTGCAGGAGATCCTGACCGTCAAGTCCGACGACGTGGAGGGCCGTGTCAAGACCTACGAGGCCATCGTCAAGGGCGAGCCGGTCCCGCAGCCGGGCATCCCGGAGTCCTTCCGCGTCATGCTCAAAGAGCTGCAGTCTCTGGGTCTGGATGTCGTCGTGCAGGACGAGGAAGGCAACGAGATCGATATGCGCCAGACCTTCGACGACGAGGAGACAGGCTTCGATATGCGTGATGTTGCCGGTACCGAGACCGTCACTCAGGAGAGCGAGCTGCTCAACGATTACACCATCAAGGACGCCGACGCAGGTTTCGATGATCCTTCGGTGCTGGAGGACGACAACTCCGGCGCAGAAGCACCCGCTTCCGACGAAGTGGACTTTGAGTAAGATACCGCCTTTGTGCGCAGGGAGGCCCCGGTGCGTGTGTGCCGCACGGCCGGGCAGCCGCCCGCGGATTTGAAAAAAAGCCGCCTGTATCATCGAGACTTATAGAGATTAAGGAAGGGTTCGTTTCATGGAAAACAACGTTTTCGATTCGATCAAGATCGGCCTTGCCTCTCCCGACCAGATCCGCAAATGGAGCTACGGCGAGGTCAAGAAGCCTGAGACCATCAACTACCGCACCCTCAAGCCGGAGCGCGACGGCCTGTATTGTGAGCGCATCTTTGGACCCACCAAGGACTGGGAGTGCCACTGCGGTAAATATAAGCGCATCCGCTACAAGGGCAAGGTCTGTGAGCGCTGCGGCGTCGAGGTGACCAAAGCCAAGGTCCGCCGCGAGCGCATGGGCCATATCGAGCTGGCCGCGCCGGTCAGCCATATCTGGTACTTCAAGGGCATCCCCAGCCGCATCGGCCTGATGCTGGATATCAGCCCCCGTCTGCTGGAAAAGGTCCTGTACTTCGCCAGCTATATCGTCACGGACCCCGGCCTGACGCCGCTGGAGAAAAAGCAGCTCCTGACCGAGAAGGAATACCGCGAGATGCGCGAGCGCTACGGGGATGAGTTCGAGGCCGCCATGGGTGCCGAAGCCATCCAGCAGCTCCTGCAGGAGATCGACCTGGACCAGCTCAGCGCTGAGCTGACGGCTGAGGTGGAGAAATCCTCCGGCCAGAAGCGTGTGCGCATCCTCAAGCGTCTGGAGGTCGTGGAGGCGTTCCGCATTTCCGGCAATCGCCCTGAGTGGATGATCATGGACGTTCTGCCGGTGCTGCCGCCTGATCTGCGCCCCATGGTCCAGCTGGATGGCGGTCGTTTCGCCACCTCTGACCTGAACGATCTGTACCGCCGCGTCATCAACCGCAACAACCGTCTGCGCCGTCTGCTGGAGCTGGGCGCACCGGATATCATCGTCCGCAACGAGAAGCGCATGCTGCAGGAGGCTGTGGACAGCCTGATCGACAACGGCCGCCGCGGCCGCCCGGTCACCGGCCCGAACAATCGTGCCCTCAAGAGCCTGTCCGATATGCTCAAGGGCAAGCAGGGCCGTTTCCGCCAGAACCTGCTGGGCAAGCGTGTCGACTATTCCGGCCGTTCGGTCATCGTCGTCGGCCCGGAACTGCGCATGGACCAGTGCGGTCTGCCCAAGGAAATGGCGCTGGAGCTGTTCAAGCCTTTCGTCATGAAGGACCTTGTGGAGAAGGGCGTCGCCAACAACATCAAGTCCGCCCGCAAGATGGTCGAGCGCGCCAAGCCCGAGGTCTGGGACAGCCTGGAGACGGTCATTCAGGGCCATCCCGTTCTGCTGAACCGTGCGCCGACTCTGCACCGTCTGGGCATCCAGGCCTTCAACCCTGTCCTGGTCGAAGGCCGTGCCATCAAACTGCATCCGCTGTCCTGTACCGCCTTCAACGCGGACTTTGACGGCGACCAGATGGCGGTCCATCTGCCGCTGAGCGAGGACGCCTGCCGCGAGGCCAAGATGCTGATGCTGGCTTCCGGCAACCTGCTCAAGCCCTCCGACGGCGCTCCCGTCACCGTGCCGACGCAGGACATGATCCTGGGCAGCTACTACCTGACCACCGTCCGCGAGAACGAGGAAGGGGCAGGCAAGGTCTTCCGCGATGAGAACGAGGCTCTGATGGCCTATGCGGAGCACATCGTCACTCTGCACGCGCCTATCAAAGTGCGCCGCACGATGGTGCTCGACGGCGTGGAGCGTTCCGGTCTGGTGGATGCCACGGTCGGCCGCATCATCTTCAATGCTCCCGTTCCGCAGAACCTGGGCTATATCGACCGCACGGATCCGAAGCATTGGCTGGAGTATGAGGTCAGCTTCCGCGTGACCAAGAAAACTCTGCCCGATATCATCTCTCGCTGCATGACCCGCAACGGCACCCGCACCTGTGCCAAGATGCTGGATGCCATCAAGAGCCAGGGCTACAAATATTCTACGCTGTCCGCTATTTCTGTCGCTGTGTGCGACGCCGTGATCCCGCCCCAGAAGGATGAGCTGATCGCTGAGGCCGACAAGCAGGTCGCGCAGGTCAGCAAGCTGTTCAACCGCGGTCTGATCTCCGAGAACGAGCGCTACAAGCACACCATCGATATCTGGCAGGCCACGACGGATAAGGTCTCCAAGGCTCTGGCGGATAACCTGCCCAAGGACAACGAGATCTATATGATGGCGGACTCCGGTGCCCGTGGTTCCATGAACCAGATCAAGCAGCTGGCCGGCATGCGCGGTCTGCTGGCGAACACCGCCGGTCACACCATCGAGATGCCCATTCGCGCCAACTACCGCGAAGGTCTGAATATTCTGGAATACTTCGTTTCTGCCCGCGGCGCCCGCAAGGGTCTGGCCGATACCGCTCTGCGTACCGCGGACTCCGGTTATCTGACCCGCCGCATGGTCGATGTTTCTCAGGATGTCATCGTCCGCGAGATCGACTGCGGCACCACTGATGGTCTGGTCGTCTCCGAGATCCACGAGGGCAAGGAGAAGATCGAGAGCTTCCGCGAGCGTCTCATCGGCCGCTTTGCCGTGGGCGATGTGGTCGACCCCGTTTCCGGCGAGGTCATCGTGCCCGAAGGCAAGATGATCGACCTCTACGATGCCGACAAGATCGAGGCCGCCGGCATCACCAGCCTGAAGATCCGCAGCCTGCTGACCTGCCGCGCCAAGACCGGCGTCTGCGCCCGCTGCTATGGTTCTGATATGGCGAACGGCGAGCCGGTGCGTCTGGGCGAGTCGGTGGGCGTCATTGCCGCCGAGTCCATCGGCGAGCCGGGCACCCAGCTGACCATGCGTACCTTCCATACCGGCGGTATCGCATCGGCCGAAGATATCACCCAGGGTCTTCCCCGTGTCGAGGAGCTGTTCGAGAGTCGCCGCCCCAAGAGCATGGCGATCATGAGCGAGATCTCCGGCGTGGTCTCTCAGGATGATACCAAGAAAAACGTCGTCATTAAAGTCACCGGCAAGGATGACGACGGCGCCGAAGTTGTCAAGAGCTATTCTATCCCGTTCACCCAGCATGCGCGTGTCATGCCGGGAGACCGTGTGGAAAAGGGCGACGTGATCACCCGCGAGGGCGTGCTGTATCCGCAGGATATCCTCGCCATCCGCGGCCTGAGCGATGTGCAGAACTACCTGATCAGCGAAGTCCAGAAGGTTTACCGTCTGCAGGGCGTTGAGATCAACGATAAGCACATCGAGGTCATTGTCCGTCAGATGTGCCGCAAGGTCCGCGTGACCGATTCCGGTTCCTCCGACCTCATCGGCGGCGCACTGGCCAACCGCCTCGATGTCGAGAACATCAATGCTGCTCTGCAGGAGCGCATCGACGCGGGCGAAGAGGGTGTGCGCCTGGTCGAGTACCAGCAGGTGCTGCTGGGCATCACCAAGGCTGCACTGGCCAATGACTCCTTCCTGTCCGCCGCTTCCTTCCAGGAGACCACCCGCGTGCTGACCGAGGCCGCCATCAAGGGCAAGACCGACCCGCTGGCCGGCCTGAAGGAGAACGTCATCATCGGCAAGCTGATCCCCGCCGGTACCGGTCTGCCGGAGGTGCGCGAGGATCTGGCACGCCGTGAGGCGGAGCTGGATGCTCAGGTGGCTGCAGAAGTCGCCGCTCTGTCTGCCGTACAGCAGTAAATCGACCGTTCGCTGCCCCGCAGGGATCTTTGCCTGCGGGGCATTTTTGCGCAGAAAAGAGGAGGGGAGCGGTCCATAAGACCGCATCAAGGCTCGAAAAAGCAGAAAATGGGTCGCAAGAAAAAATTCGGCGAATAAAACAAATTTTTTCGGATAAAACTGTTGACATTACAAGACGAAACGGTTATTATATAACTGTTGCGCGCCCTACTGGGAGCGCGCGGCAAAATGGTGCCGGGTGCGGCGCATCCGGCATGGAATTATAACGAAAGGAGAAACATAATGCCTACTTTTAACCAGCTTGTACGCAAAGGCCGTCAGGTTCTGGCTACGAAGAGCACTGCCCCTGCACTGCTGAAGAGCTACAACTCTCAGAAGAAACAGTATTCTGATCTGAACAGCCCCCAGAAGCGTGGTGTCTGCACTGCTGTGCGTACCATGACCCCGAAGAAGCCGAACTCTGCTCTGCGTAAGGTTGCCCGTGTCCGCCTCACGAATGGTATTGAGGTCACCTCTTACATTCCTGGTATCGGCCATAACCTGCAGGAGCACTCCGTCGTACTGATCCGTGGCGGCCGTGTCAAGGACCTGCCCGGTGTTCGTTACCACATCATCCGTGGCACTCTGGATACCCAGGGTGTGGCAGGCCGCAATCAGGCCCGCTCCAAGTACGGCGCGAAGCGTCCTAAGGCCGGTGCTGCAAAGAAGTAATTGAGGAACGACCGCCATGAACGGCTTTCCATTTATATAAATAACAAGTCTGCTTTTTCGCGGATGGCGAACAGTTTATGTAAAGGTCAGCTCTTTGTGACACAACGGGAGTTTTATTACTTTCGAGTACCGATGATATCATTCTGTGAAGGAGGGAAGAAAGATGCCTAGAAGAGGTAACATTGCTAAGCGCGATGTCTTAGCTGATCCGATTTACAATTCCAAGATGGTCACCCGCCTGGTCAACAGCGTGATGCTGGATGGCAAGAAGGGCGTCGCTCAGAAGATCGTTTATGATGCTTTCACCATGATTCAGGAGAAGACCGGCAACGATCCCCTGGAGACCTTTGAGAAGGCCATGGAGAACATCATGCCCAGCCTCGAGTGCAAGACCCGCCGTGTGGGCGGCGCGAACTACCAGGTCCCCCTGGAGGTCAGCCCTGCCCGCCGCGAGACCCTGGGTCTGCGCTGGCTGACCACCTACAGCCGCAGCCGTGGTGAAAAGACCATGAGCCAGCGTCTGGCCGCCGAGATCATGGACGCTGCCAACAACACCGGCAACGCCGTGAAGAAGCGCGAGGATACCCACAAGATGGCCGAGGCCAACAAGGCTTTCGCACATTTCCGTTATTGATCTGTTCTGTAGGAGGTTAATTTCATGGCTACTCCCAGAGAAGTTTCTCTTCAGATGACGAGAAATATCGGTATTATGGCTCATATCGATGCCGGTAAGACCACGACCACGGAGCGTATCCTGTATTATACCGGTATCACTCACAAGATCGGTGAGGTTCACGACGGTGCTGCTACCATGGACTGGATGGTCCAGGAGCAGGAGCGCGGCATCACCATCACTTCTGCGGCGACCACCTGCTACTGGAGCCATTCCGAGACCCAGAAGGATCCTGTGGCCTACAAGAAGGGCCGTCACCGTATCAACATCATCGACACCCCGGGCCACGTGGACTTCACCGTTGAGGTCCAGCGCTCCCTGCGCGTTCTGGACGGCTCTGTGACCGTTCTGGCCGCTAAGGGCGGTGTCGAGCCGCAGTCTGAGACCGTTTGGCGTCAGGCTGACGAATACAAGGTCCCCCGTATGGTGTACGTCAACAAGATGGACACCATGGGTGCTGATTTCTTCCGCTGCATCAAGATGCTGCATGATCGTCTGCATGCCAATGGCGTGGCGATCCAGCTGCCGATCGGTCAGGAGGATACCTTCCGTGGTATCGTTGACCTGGTCGACATGACCGCAGAGGTCTACTACGACGACATGGGCAATGACATGCGCGTCGAGCCGATCCCTGAGGATATGATGGAGCAGGCGGAGGAGTACCACAACATCCTCGTCGAGGCTGTCGCCGAGAACGACGAAGCCCTGATGGAGAAGTACCTCGAGGGTGAGGAGATCACCCGTGAGGAACTGAAGGCGGCGATCCGCAAGGAGACCATCGCCAATACGCTGGTCCCCGTGGTCTGCGGCTCTTCTTACAAGAACCGCGGCGTGCAGAAGCTGCTGGACGCGATCGTGGACTATATGCCCGCCCCGACTGATATCGAGGATATCAAGGGCGTCAATCCCGAGACCGAAGAGCCGGAGACCCGTCCTTCTTCTGACGACGCTCCGTTTGCCGCTCTCGCGTTCAAGATCGCGACCGATCCCTTTGTGGGCAAGCTGGCTTATTTCCGCGTTTACTCTGGCAAAGTCGAGGCCGGTACCACGGTCTACAACTCTGTCAAGGACAACAAGGAGCGCATGGGCCGCATCCTGCAGATGCATTCCAACCACCGCAAGGATATCGACTGCTGCTATGCGGGTGATATCGCCGCAGTTGTTGGTCTGAAGAACACCACTACCGGTGATACTCTGTGTGATGAGAACCATCCCATCATTCTGGAGTCCATGAAGTTCCCCGAGCCTGTTATCCGCGTTGCCATCGAGCCCAAGACCAAGGCTGGTAACGAGAAGATGGGCATCGCGCTGGCAAAGCTGGCCGAGGAGGACCCGACCTTCAAGACCTATACCGATGAGGAGACTGGTCAGACCATCATTGCCGGTATGGGCGAGCTGCATCTGGAGATCATCGTGGACCGTCTGCTGCGCGAGTTCAAGGTCGAGGCGAACGTGGGCGCGCCCCAGGTCGCTTACCGTGAGACCATCCGCAAGGAGGCCAATCAGGAGACCAAGT
>JBJERT010000143.1:0-7170 GCA_051882435.1 Faecalibacterium sp. | reverse complement strand
GCAGGCCGTGTGAAAAGCTTTTTCGGTTCCTTTTTCTCGAAAAAGGAACAAAAACTCAAAACTCCATCACCGGGCTGACCTCGTTGCGGCGCTGCGCCTGGACGATGCAGTCTTTGTCGGGCACCACGTCCGCCGCGCCAAAGGTGGCGAACACCGTTTGCAGCGCGCAGAACGGCGTGTTGTTCTCCTGCGAGAGATGGCACAGCGCAAAACGCTTGCAGCCCTCCTGCACCAGCTCCAGCAGCTTTGCGCTGCACTCGTTGTTGGAGAGATGCCCGCGGGAGGACTCGATGCGCGCCCGCAGATAGTAGGGATACGGCCCGGTGCGGAGCATATGGGGATCGTAATTGCTCTCCAGTGCCACAAGGTCACAGCCTGCCAGCGCCTCATGGACGGGGGCCGTCAAAGTACCAAGATCGGTCGCAATGGCCATCGTCCTGCCGTCCGGGGTGTGGATGCGGTAGCCCACACAGGGCACGTCGTGACTGGTGGGGAACGCCCGCACACCAAACCCGGCGATCTCCTCCTCGCTGCCATCCAGCACGTTCAGCGGACAATCTACCGGTACGATACCGTTGGCCTCCAGCCAGTCCAGCGTCTGCGGCGCACCGTAGACCGGCAGCATGTACTTTTTCAAAAAGGTCGCAAGCCCTTTGACATGGTCACTGTGCTCGTGGGTGACGAGCACTCCGCCGCAGCCGCCCGGCTCCAGCCCCAGGGACTTCAGGCCCGCCAGCGTCGTGCGCACGCCTTTGCCCATATCCACCAGCAGATAGCGCTCGCCGCAGCGCACAACGCTGCAATTCCCGGAGGAACCGGAATACAGGGATATAAATTCTGCCATAGTCTGCGTGCGGCCCCCTTATCCGCGGAAAAGAGCCGCACCCATGCCGATGCGGCTCTCATAAATCTTTGGTGTCAAAGCGCCTGTTCCAGCGCGGCGGGCCTCCGCTCGACCTTGCGGATCTCCGCCCCAAGGCCCCGCAGCTTCTCCACGATATCCTCATAGCCGCGCTCGATATGGCCGATCTCCTCGATCTCGCTGGTGCCGTTGGCCATCAGGGCCGCGACGACCATCGCCGCACCGGCGCGCAGGTCACTGGCGCGCAGCGGCGCAGGGCTGAGCTTCTCCACGCCTTCGATCACGGCCACCTGACCGTCCACCTGGATGCTGGCGCCCATCTTGCGCAGCTCGTCCACATAGCGGAACCGGTTGTCCCACACGCCTTCCGTGATGGTGCTGGTGCCCCGCGCGACGCTGAGCAAAACGCCCATCAGCGGCTGCATGTCGGTGGGGAACCCGGGGTGCGGCATCGTGTTGATCTTCAGCGGCAGAAGCGGCCCGGTGCGTCTCACGCGCACCGCGTCGTCGAACTCCTCTACCTCGACTCCGGCCCGGCGCAGCTTGACGGTGATCGGCTCCAGGTGCTTGGGCGTCACGTTCTTGACCAGCACGTCGCCGCCCGTGGCCGCAGCGGCCACCATATAGCTGCCCGCCTCGATCTGGTCCGGGATGATGCTGTATGTGCATCCATGCATCTGTTCGACGCCCCGCACCTTGATGACGTCGGTGCCCGCGCCGCGCACATCCGCGCCGCACATGTTCAGGAAGTTGGCCAAGTCGACCACATGCGGCTCCTTGGCGCAGTTCTCCAGCACCGTCTGCCCCTTGGCCATCACGGCGGAAAGCATGCCGTTCATCGTTGCGCCGACGCTGACTTTATCAAAGAAAATGCGCGCGCCGTTCAGCTCACGGGAACGGACCGTGATCATCCCGTAGTCCACGCTGTCCTCCGCGCCCAGAGCCGTGAACACCTTGAGGTGCTGGTCGATGGGCCGCGGCCCCAGATTGCAGCCGCCGGGCATGGCGACCTGCGCTTTGCCGAAACGGGACAGCAGCGCACCGAGGAAATAGTAGCTGGCCCGCATCTGGCGGGACAGATCATCCGGCACATTGGTGCTTTTGAGATGGGTGGTGTCGATCTCGTAGGTATTTTTGTTCAGCATTCGGACCTTCGCACCCAGCACGCTGAGGATATTGAGGCTGACCGACACATCGCTGATGTTCGGCAGGTTCTCGATCACGCAGACGTCCGCGGCCAGGATCGTGGCCGGCAGGATGCCCACGGCTGCGTTCTTCGCGCCGGAAATATTGACCTCGCCGTGCAGGGGCTTACCGCCCGTAATAACAAACTTTTCCAATTCAATGATCTCCTCACAGGGGGCCTGCGCACAGGCCCGGAACGGTTTTAGAGAGATTCTCCGTTTTTATACGGTCATTATGCCGACAAAACGGCATGGCTGCTCCTTACAGCTCTCCTTATTATACACGACTTCCATCAAAAAGCAAATGGCACAGGGAAAGCGACGTATTATTTTCTGTTTTGCCCAGATTCTTCATAATTATTCAAAAAATTGTCTTCAACTTGTCTCTTTCTGTCCTTTGGACAGAGGCAAAAAACGCTCACCAGATGCGGTCCTCGCTGCGCGCCTCCTTGATCCAGCCCAGCTGATAGGCTGCGACAAGCTGCTTGAGGTCATGCACGCGCTCGCGCAGCGTTTCGCCTTCGTCGGTCTGCTCCACGAGGATGCGCTGGTTCTCCGTTTCGACGATGTTCGTGCGCGACAGGATATCGATGTTCTCGTTCACCGCCTTTTCGGCGCTGACAAAGGGCTGGTGGGTGCGCAGCGACATGCTGCGGCTGGAATACACCAGCGTATAGCCCGCGATGCCGGTCTTTTCATGGTAGGCCCGGCAGAAGCCGCCGTCGATGACCACCAGACGTCCCCCGCCCTTGATGGGGCTTTCGCCGTTTTTCTCCCGCACCGGCACATGGCCGTTGACGATATGGCTGGTCCCCGGCAGGCCGAACTCCGAAAGGATGCGGCGGCAGGCGGCCTCCTCGTTATACCATGTATAATAGGGGTCCTTGTACTCGGTATGGGTGGAGGTGTCAGCGATGTACAAACGCTCAAAGACCGTGTTGGCGCTGCGGCCATACAGCGGCGAGAGCTTGCCGCACCACAGATACCACAGAAAATCCTGTCCGCTCTGGCGGGCAGCGGTGCCCTCGGGCGCATAGTAGCCGCGGCGGGCGCGGGCATCACAGTAATCCATCAGTGCGCGGCCGGAGTAGCCCCGGCCCTCGAACCGCTCCACCGCAAAGGTACCCTTGCGCGTCATGGGCACGACGCCGTGGTACAGCAGGTTGCCGTTCTCGATATGGTAGACACTGCCCTTCGCGTAAAGGAACTCGATGTGCTGCTGGAGGCGTTCGCTCTGGCGGAAGGACTGGATGAGCTTGTCCAGCACCAGCCGTTCGTCCGCGTTCAGCGCGGCCGGGTCGGCGGAGTCCACCGTGGGGAAAGAGGTATCCCGCAGGGGATACTCCTTCTCCCCCAGCCGGACCGTGCCCTTGGCATAATCGATGCGCCGCAGGAAGTCGCGCTCTTCCATCTTGAAATCCGGGTTGCGGTCGATGACCTCGCACTCCAGCTTGAGCATCATAATGGTGATGGCCTTGTGCATCACGGCGCAGCGGTGCAGCATGCCCGGCGTGTAGGGGCCGCGCTCGGCATCGGTGTGGGGCATCCAGATGGACAGATCATCCCCGCCGTAATACTGCTCCGCCATGCGCTGGAGGTGGCGCAGGTTGATGCCGTAGCAGTCCTCCAGCATGCCGTGGTTATGATAGGAAAGGGTCGTCTTGAGCACCGTGCAGATGCACAGCGGACTGCCGGCGGCCGCGCCCATCCACACCACGTCGTGGTTGCCCCACTGGATGTCCACATTGTGGTGGCGCATGAGCAGGTCCAGGATGATCTCCGGGTGCGGCCCGCGGTCGAACAGGTCGCCCACGATATGCAGCTTGTCCACGGCCAGCCGCTTGATCAGCTCGCACAGCCGGACGATAAAACGGTCGGCACGGCCGTTCTCGATGATGCTGCCGACGATCTGACCATAGTAGAGGTCCTTGTCGTGGTCCTCGAAATGGGCGTGGAGCAGCTCGTCGAGGATATAGCCGCAGCTCTGGGGCAGGCAGTGCCGCACATGCTCACGGGTGTGCTTGGACGACACCAGACGGCAGATATCGATGAGCCGCAGCAGCGTCTCACTATACCATTGCTCCAACGCCTCCTCGTCCGGCTGGCGCTCCTTGAGCTGAGGCAGCTTTTCGTGGGGGTAATAGATGAGGGTCGCCAGCTCGGCGCGCTCCGGCTCCGGTACGGTATCCCCCAGCACGATATCCACCTTTTCGCGGATGACGCCGGAGGCTGAATTCAGGATGTGGACAAAGGCTTCGTTCTCGCCGTGCAGGTCGCTCATGAAGTGCTCGGTGCCCTTGGGCAGCTTGAGCAATGCCTGTGTGCTGATGATCTCGCTGGCCGCAGCGGCCTGCGAAGGATAGTCCCGGGCCAGAAGGGTCAGGTATTTGAGATTATCGCGGATCTCGTCCATTTCGGTACGCATAATTTCCTCCTGTGCGGCAGCGGAGCGGACAAGATGCCTGCCGCCGCATTTTTTCATCTCTTTTCTTTTTAGTATATCACAGAGCGGCGGAAAAATGGTATAATCTCTTATAGCTTTTCAGACAAATCTTTTGCAAAGGACTTTGGACACTATGCCGAAAAACAAATGCTTCCCTGCTCCCTCCCACTGCACGCTCTGCCCCCGCCGCTGCGGGGCGGACCGCGCCGCCGGACGTTCCGGCTTCTGCGGCGCAGGCGGAACGCTCAAGGCCGCCCGCGCTGCTCTGCATTTCTGGGAGGAGCCCTGCATCAGCGGCACCCGCGGCAGCGGTACCGTTTTCTTTTCGGGCTGTACGCTCAAATGCTGCTTCTGCCAGAACTACCCCATCAGCGCCGAAGGGCTGGGCCGCGAGCTATCCGTAGACCGGCTGGCGGAGATCTTTCTCGAATTGCAGGCTCAGGGTGCCCACAATATCAACCTGGTCACGCCGGGCCAGTGGCGGCCGTGGATCATCGCGGCACTGGACCAGGCGCGCGCCCGCGGGCTGTCCCTGCCCATCGTGGCCAACACCGGCGGATACGAGACGCTGGAAAGCATCGCGGCATGGGCGGGCTATATCGATATCTGGCTGGCGGACCTCAAGTATCACGACGCATCCCTTGCCGCCGAACTGTCCGCCGCGCCGGATTATTTCCCGGTCGCAAAAGCGGCCATCGAGGCGATGATGGCGCAGACCGGACACCCGGTCTATGGGCCGGACGGCCTGCTGCGCCGCGGTGTCCTGGTGCGGCATCTGGCCCTGCCCGGCCATGTCGAGGACAGCTTCGCCGTGCTGGATCAGCTCGCCGCCTGGAACGACGCGCACCCCGGCTGCTTCGTGCCCAGCCTGATGAGCCAGTATACACCTTTTTATAAGGCGGCAGAACACGGCATCGGACGGCGCATCACCACCTACGAATACCGCCGGGTCGTGAACTATGCCGTGGACCACGGCCTCGCGGCGGGATACATGCAGCAAAAGAGCAGCGCCAAAGAAGAATACACCCCCAGCTTTGACCTGACCGGCGTGTGATTTCGGCACAATGCACGAAAATCCGGGCGCAATTTCTCCCTGATTTCAAATCGGCGGCTTGCAATCCGGGCCGCAAAGCACTATAATGGATACAACAGCGTGCGCCGATCGGACACGCGATCCGGGGGAAAGCCGGGCGGCAGTCTCCCCCGCACAGATCTCAGGAGGAACGTTATGGAACATTTCAATCCCATTCTGGGCAGTGAGACCACCGGGCAGAAGTTCATCACCTGCGGTGAGATCATGCTCCGCCTGACCCCGCCGAACTACGAAAAGATCCGCATGGCGTCCAGCTTCGAGGCCAGCTACGGCGGCAGCGAGGCCAACATTGCGCTGGCGCTGGCTAACCTTGGCGTGGACAGCACCTTTTTCAGCGTCGTGCCCAACAACAGCCTGGGCAAGAGCGCGGTGCGCTGGCTGCGCTCCAACGACGTACATTGCACCCCGATGATCCTTTCCACTCCGCAGGAGACCCCCACCCACCGCCTTGGCACCTATTACCTCGAGACCGGCTACGGCATCCGCGCCTCCAAGGTGACCTACGACCGCAAGCACAGCGCCATCACGGAGTATGATTTCTCGCAGGTGGATCTGGATGCTCTGCTGGACGGCTTTGACTGGCTGCACCTGAGCGGCATCACCCCGGCGCTGGCTCCCAACTGCCGCGGCCTCATCATGGATATGCTCAAGGTCGCCAAGAAAAAGGGCCTGACCGTCAGCTTCGACGGCAACTTCCGCAGCACCCTGTGGACCTGGGAGGAAGCCCGGGATTTCTGCACGGAATGCTTGGCTTATGTCGATGTTCTTCTGGGCATCGAGCCGTATCATCTGTGGAAAGACCCCGCCGACCACTCCAAGGGCGACTGGAAGGACGGTGTGCCCCTGCAGCCCAGCTATGAGCAGCAGGACGATATCTTCCAGCACTTCATCGAGCAGTATCCCAACCTCAAGTGCATCGCCCGCCATGTGCGCTATGCCCACAGCGGCAGCGAGAACAGCCTGAAGGCCTTTATGTGGTATGAGGGCCATACCTTCGAGAGCAAGCTGTTCACCTTCAATATTCTGGACCGCGTGGGCGGCGGCGACGCCTTTGCCAGCGGCCTGATCTACGCCATGCTGCACCACTACAAGGCCATGGATATGATCAACTTCGCGGTGGCCAGCAGCGTCATCAAGCACACCATCCACGGCGACGCCAACATCACCGACGACGTGCGTACCATCCGCAACCTGATGAACATGAACTACGACATCAAGCGCTGATGGGTTTCTCCCCTGCTCCGCTGCGGGGCGGACAAGCATAAAAATCGAATCCTCCGTATGGTTTCGGACATACGGAGGATTCTTTTTTGCTTTATTCAAACCGGAAGGGACGCGAGCAGGCGCGACTGCCCTTTTCCAAAAGAAATTCTTGAAACCCGACAAAGAAGAATCGTCACCTGTCATAAAGCTGATTTTCCACATAGATCATCATCTTGTTATTCTGATAGCAATATTCAGCGATCCCGATCAAGGGAGCAAATCCCACCGCCCACGGCGTGCGGATAACAAACGGAAGTACAAAAGCGGCGACCTGGAGCGCCCCCAACACCACGAAAAGTGACACATGTTCTTTGCGCCATTTCTT
>JBJERT010000142.1:0-1571 GCA_051882435.1 Faecalibacterium sp. | reverse complement strand
CGCTACCTCCACCTTGGCAAGGTGGCGCTCTACCAGATGAGCTACGGCCGCAGATCCCATTGTGGTGTGCCGGGCGACCCCGGCGACGTCGGTTATTATACCGCATCTCCTTTAGATTGTCAACTATGATTTTGCAAATTTTGCAAAAAAACGTTCCTCTGCCCGGAGGATGAGCAGGAATGCGCCTTTTTTCGCCCTTTTTGTTCAAATTCTGTTTGCATTCCCACCCAAATCCATGTATAATAATATGATGAGAGCATGGGAGAGCTGCGCCTGCCGGGCGATTGCGGACAGGCGCGTTTTCATGCGTGGAATACGCCAAGGAAAAAGGAGCATACGCAATGTATAAGATCGTCGAAAAAGTTGCGCTCAATCCCACCGTCACAAAGATGGTCATCGAAGCGCCGCTGATCGCCCGCAAGGCCGAGCCGGGCCAGTTCATCATCGTGCGTCCCTTTGAGGACAGCGAACGCATTCCCCTGACCGTCGCCGGTTACGACCGCGCCGCCGGTACTGTCGATATCATCTTCCAGATCGTGGGCGGCACCACCATGGAGCTGAACAGCCTGAACGCAGGCGAGTGTGTACACGACTTTGTCGGCCCGCTGGGCCGTGCCACCGAGACCGATGGTATGAAGAAGGTCTGCGTCGTTGGCGGCGGCGTGGGCTGCGCCATCGCGCTGCCCGTCGCCCGCAAGCTGCACGAGCAGGGCTGTGTGGTGCACAGCATCATCGGCTTCCGCAGCAAGGACCTGCTCATCCTTGAGGATGAGTTCCGCGCATGCAGCGACGAGCTGCGCGTCATGACCGACGACGGCAGCTATGGCACCAAGGGCGTGGTCACCGCCGCGCTGGAGGAGCTGGTGGCTGCTGGCAACCAGTACGACCGCGTTATCACCATCGGCCCGCTCATTATGATGAAGTTCGTCGTCAAGACCTGCCAGAAGTACGGCCTGAAGAGCCTGGCATCTATGAACCCCATCATGATCGACGGCACCGGCATGTGCGGCGGCTGCCGCCTGACCGTGGGCGGCGAGACCAAGTTCGCCTGCGTGGACGGCCCGGACTTTGACGGCGACCTGATCGACTTTGACGAGGCGATGGCCCGCGGCACGATGTACCGCCCGTTTGAGACGCACGCCAGAGAAGCAGAGTGCAATCTGCTCAAGCAGGAGGTAAAGTAAGATGGCTTTTAATATGGACCCGAAGAAGTGCCCCATGCCCACCCAGGACCCCAACGTCCGCAACAAGAATTTTGAAGAGGTCGCGCTGGGCTACACCGCCGAAATGGCCATCAACGAGGCCAAGCGCTGCATCCACTGCAAGAACAAGCCCTGCCAGGCGGGCTGCCCTGTCGGCATCGACATCCCCGAGTTCATCGGCCACGTCGCTGAGGGCGATTTCGAGGCGGCCTATCAGGTCATCAACCGCGCCTCTTCCCTGCCCGCCGTCTGCGGCCGCGTCTGCCCGCAGGAGACCCAGTGCGAGGGCAAGTGCACCCGCGGCATCAAGAACGAGCCGGTGGGCATCGGCCGTCTGGAGCGCTTCGTGGCAGACTGGCACCGCGAGAA
>JBJERT010000141.1:0-1573 GCA_051882435.1 Faecalibacterium sp. | reverse complement strand
GACGGAAGGCGGCGGCACCGGTTTGCGCGCTCCCGCGCGCGGGGGCTGCGCCCTCTCGCCCTCTCCGTCATTGCTCCGCAATGCCACCTCTCCCAAAGGGAGAGGCAAGACCGCACCGGCAAGTTCTCGCGTATCAGTAGAGTGAACTTGGCTCTCCCTTTGGGAGAGCTGGCGCGCGGTGCCTGAGAGGGCGACCTTCACGCACTTCGCGAAAGAATTGATTTCTATGGGTGCAGGGGAACGGTTTCGGCGAACTGCCGGATGCGTGAAGGCTGGCGATTTCGGGCCGGGAGATTGATTTTTTGCGGGCGGCGTGATACACTTCTGTTACACCAAGAAGTACGATTCAAGAAAGAGGAAATCGAGATATGATCACATGGTTGACTTCTGTTCTCAGCTCCCGCGGGGTGGCTGCGCTGGCGTTTTTGCTGGCTTTTGCGCTGACGGCGCTGCTGGACTCGCTTTTCCGCAGCCGTCTGCCGCAGGACCACGGCCGTGCGTTTGCAGTGGACGGCGAGAAATCCCGCGGCAAGGCCCGGGGGGCGGGTCTGATCTTTGTGCTGTGCATCGCATTGGTCACGCTGGCGTTTCTGCCGTTCCGCACCGAGTATGTTATTTATACAGTGCTGCTGATCGCGTCGATGCTTTCCGGCTATCTGGACGATGCGTCCGATGAGGCATGGAATGAGTATAAAAAAGGGCTGATCGATTTTGTCATTGCCGCGGTGGCGGGTGTGACCTATCTGAATTTCAATGGCTGCGGCGTGCGGCTGCTGGGTTGGTCCTTCACGCTGCCCTATGCGCTCTATCTTCTGCTGATCGTCATCCTGATCTGGACGAGCATCAATGTCGTCAACTGCACCGACGGTGTGGACGGCCTTTCGGCCACACTGGGCTGTGTAACGATCGGCACCTACCTGCTGGCCTATGGCTCCGAGCTGGGGGAATATGCCGTCACGGGTGTGGTATTCGTGGGCGCCCTGCTGGCCTATCTGTGGGCCAACGCGGAACCTTCCAGCCTGCTGATGGGCGACGCGGGCAGCCGGGCAATGGGATTCTACATCGCGCTGCTGTCGCTGAAATGCGGTCACCCGTTTGCATTCCTGCTGGCGGCGCTGGTCTTTATCGTAGACGGCAGCCTTGGCATCCTCAAGATCAGCCTCAAGCGTTTCCTGCATATCTCGATCCTGAAGCATACCCGCACTCCGCTGCACGATCATGTCCGAAAAAATCTGCCGGACGGGAAAAAGTGGAGCAACGAGCAGGTGGTGGTCCGCTGGGCGATCCTCCAGTGTGTGGCGTCTGCGGTCCTGTTGCTGCTGGTCCAGAAATGAAAAATCTCCTTTTGGGACAACGTACAAAACCGGACCGAATTGTTTAGGAAGATTGCTGCAATTTAACGCTTGCGGCCCTGCAAAAAATCCAGTATACTTTTGACAACACAAGCAACGGCGCTCGATGGTCAAGGCCATCGGGCGCTTTTCTTGTGCCAGGGAAACAAAGCTGGCTGCTCATGCGATTCCCGCATTACCTCCAAGTGTGCGTTTGACCTCAAGGCGAAAACGCGCCCGCA
>JBJERT010000140.1:0-7198 GCA_051882435.1 Faecalibacterium sp. | reverse complement strand
AAAAAGCTTTTCAATCGGCCCACACATATGTGTGGGCCAGTTTTTTTGTCTGCTCAGGCTGGCTGCACCGGTTTGCGCGCTCCCGCGCGCGGGGGCTGCGCCCGGAGGCAGTCAAGAGAAGCGTTACAATGGACTTTCCCTTTGAGTAAGCTGGCGCAAAGCGCCCGAGAGGGAGAGTTTGATGTAACATCTTACAGGCTCAGGCAGTTAAAAAGCTGTTACAATAGTATTTCTTGAAAGAGCTTTTTTCACAGCGCTCTGCCTGACGAAGGCCGGGCGCAGCCCTCGCGCGCGGGAGCGCGCAAAAGGTGGCCGCCCGACTTATCTTTATAAAAAATTTGGCCTGCGCGTATGCGCAGGCCGTGTAAAAAGTTTTTTCGGTTCCTTTTTTTCAAAAAAGGAACAAATCCCGTACTTTACGCCAGCGGGTCCCACAGCTTCATGGGCAGAGGCTCCTGATCCAGCAGGGCGCGCTGTGCGTCCGAGAGCAGGCTCTTGCGCACCGTGGCCTGATAGACGTTGGCTTTGAACCACTTCTCGCTGGCAACGAAATATCCCTTCTGGCCGGAGCCGTCACCCCAGCTGTTTTCGATCTTCCAGCGGTCTGCGCGGTCCTCTGCGTCGAGATTCACGCCGCACAGCAGCATGCAGTGGTTCATGCAGCTGTCGCGGGAGAGCAGGCGCTGCTTTTTATCCATGCCGAAAGTCAGCCCGCCCAGAACAGCACCATACTGGAAGGTATCCTCGTCCCAGTAGCCATTCTTGCGGTCGCCATCCGGGTGGCAGTCGCAGCTGAAAAAGACGCACTCCCCTGCCTTGAGCTGGCGGATGGCCAGGTCCTCCAGCTCCTCCTGCGTGAGGTTGAGCCAGAACATGTTATCCTCTACCACGTCGCCCATGAACGGCTGGCAATAGGTGCGGTTCAGCTCATGGATGGGCGAGGCGATGATGACTGCGTAATCGTCGAAGTTATCTCCGATATACCGGTCAAAGAACTCCTGCGGGGTCAGGCCGTTGTCGGCGTGATAGACCTTGTCCTTGTCCGTATAAACGAAGTCAAACGTACGGGGCGGCTGACCATACAGGACGCGCAGGGCATTATAGACCTCCTGCAGCATCTCCTCCCGGCGGGCAGAGGGGTCCTTGCCTGCGCGGACCAGCGCGCGCAGCTCCAGCGCGTCCTCCCGCAGCTTGCGGTCCAGAATGGGAATGTACTTGGCTGTGCCGGTGGAATGCACCGTCTCAGGCATCACCCAGTCGGGCACGATGCCATACTTGCGCAGCAGGCTGACCACCATATCCCACTGGCCGCCATCGGGCACGGGCTTATTCAGCAGCGTAAAGGTCTCGCGGTCCTCCAGTTCCTGATCGGCAAAATGGATGATGTTCTCAAAAAAGAGATTGGCCTTTTCCAGCTTGTCATAAAACGCCAGATAGGTACCTGAAAGGGCAAAATCCGTCAGGCCGCATTTGTCGATGACCCGCTGGCGCAGCAGATTCATGACCGAGAACATCCAGCAGCGGCCGCTCTGCTTCTGGTTGGTGACGCCGTTGGTCGGCACCACCACCGAAAAGTCCATGCGCAGCTTTGCCGCGCCCGCAGGCACGAAAGCCGCGTCGTCCAGCGCGGTGCGGGAGATCGCATTGGAGAGCACGCCCAGCTCGGGGCGCGCGGCACAGTTCTGCTCCAGACGGCTGAGCAGCTCTGCGCTGATGGGAGAAACTTCCTTCATTTTTATCCACCTATCCTTTGACGCCTGCCGCCCGGCCGCAGGCACCACATCACATCAGGAACGGCCCGCCGGGAAGCCGATTCGGGTCCAACTATTTTTCCGGGAAATAGGCGTTCTGCACCGCGAGCAGCACGCCCGCGCGGCTGGCGGCAAAGTTCAGCCCGCCTTGCAGATAGCAGGTATACGGCTCCCGCAGCGGGCCGTCACAGGACAGCTCGATGGTGCTGCCCTGCGTGAAGCTGCCGCTGGCCATGATGACCTCATCAGTATAGCCCGGCTCCGGGGAAGGCTCCGGCGCGGCATAGCTGTCCACCGGGCTGGCGGCCTGCACCCCGCGGCAGAACCCCACCAGCGCCTCCGCCGTACCTGCGTCAAAGCAGGTCACAATGTCGTTATGGTCTTCGCAGTAGCGCGGGATGGGCTTCTTGCCCAGCAGCTCCAGCAGACACTGCGCATAAATGGCCGTCTTGACGGCTTCGCACACCACGCCGGGCGCATAATAGAAGCCCAGATACATATCGCGGGGCGTGTCCAGCGTACAGCCCAGCTCCTTGCCCAGCCCGGGGGCGTTGAGACGATAGGCGCACTGCTCCACCAGGTCGGCGCGGCCCGCAATGTAGCCCCCGGTGGGGGCGATTCCGCCGCCGGGGTTCTTGATGAGGCTGCCGACTACGAGGTCTGCTCCCGCCTGGCACGGCTCACGGGTCTGGGTGAACTCACCATAGCAGTTATCCACAAAGATGATGATGTCCGGGTTCGCCGCCCGGGCGGTGTCCGCGATCTTCTGGATGGTGTCGAGGTCAAAGGCGTTCCGCTGCATGTAGCCGCGGCTGCGCTGGATATGGCAGACCCGGGCGCGGGGAGCCTTCTGCGCAATGAGAGCGTAATCCGGCGTATTGTCCGGCAGCAGCGGAGCCTCGTCGTAGAGCACACCGTAGTCCATCAGGGTACCGGTCCCTTTGCCCTTGCCGTCCAGACCGATAACGCCCTCCAGCGTATCATAGGGGCGGCCGGTGGCCGCAAGCAGCGTATCGCCCGTGCGCAGCAGACCGAACAGCGCCACTGCCAGCGTATGGGTGCCGCTCATGAACTGGCTGCGCACCAGCGCGTCCTCGCAGCCCATCACCTGCGCAAAGATCTGCTCGAGCTTCGCGCGGCCGGTGTCCCACAGACCATAGCCTGTCGTGCCCAGCATATCGGTGGAAGACATCTGTGTATCCGCAAAGGCTTTGAGCATCTTGAGCTGGTTGTAGTCGCGGATCTCCTCCACATGCCGGAAATACGGCTGACAGAGCTGCATGGCCTGCTCGTCCAGCGAGAGCACCTCCGGCTTGAAGTCAAAAAACTGATTCAGCATCGTTTCGTTTCAAAATTCCTTTCCAAATGGGTCATTCCGCATCCGGCGCGGCATAGCGCGCCAGCGCACCGGCCGGAGCAAAGCCCAGCCGGGTATAAAAATGCACGCGCTCGTCGGCGCACAGAAAGCAGACCTTCCATCCCTCTGCGGCCAGCGTATTGGCGGCCTGAACGATGAGCCGACCGCCGATCCCCTGCCCCCGCAGAGCCTCCTGTGTCTGCCCGCAGGCAAGATATGCCTGCCCCGCGTAAAGCGCATAGGCTCCTACCGTACAGACCAGCTCCCCTTGCCGTTCCAAGGCCCAGACCCGGGCCGCACCGTGGTTGCGTTTGGTGCATAGCTCCGAGTAGAAGTCCTCCCGCCGGGCAGGGCGGTCCGGGAACAGCGCCTGCGCTACCGCGCCGGGCCGAGGCTTCGGGTCCAGCACAAGGCTGCTCCAAAGTTCTTCCTCTACGGAGGGCAGAGGCAGCGCGCCGCCCGGCTCCAGCGTGAACAGATGGTGGCTGCGTTCCCGCCGCCAGCCCGCCGGGGGCGTGCCGTCCCGCTCGTCCAGCAGGACGGCGCTGCACCCGCTGAAGGACAGAAAGCTGGCCAGCTCGGCAGGGTCGGCATGGCCCGCCATGCGGGCAAAGCTGCCGCCAAGGTCCAGCGCCAGCGTCGGCCCGCAGTAAAAGCGGCCGGGCTGGCTTTTTCCGAACAGCTCCAGCGCCTGCGGCAGAGACGCGCCCAAATACAGCCTGCCGCGGCAGGCGTTTCGGAACCGCGCACGGCGGCGCGGCGTATCCACCCGCGTGATCACAGGCTGTTCACGATCTGCTTATAGTGTCGGCCGCGCACCTCAAAGTTGGGATAGAGGTCAAAAGATGCGCTGGCCGGGGACATGGTGACCTCGTCGCCGGGCTTTGCCGCGGCCCGGGCCAGCTGCACGGCCTCTTCCATGCTCTCGGCATGCTGGATGACCAGCCCACTGTCCGCGAACGCCGGGTGCTCCCGCACCGCCTTTTCGATGCGCGGCCCGGTGGCACCCATGAGGATCAGGACCTTGACGTGCTCCAGGATCTCCGGGGCCAGCGGCTCATACGGGATCTTTTTGTCATAGCCGCCCGCGATGAGGATGACCTTCTGGTCAAAGCTGCGCAGGCCCGCGATGGTCCGGGTGGGGCTGGAAGCAATGGAATCATTATAATAGGTCACGCCATCCAGCACGCGCACCGGCTCGATGCGGTGTTCCACGCCCGTAAAGGTGCTGCCGACCTTCTGGATGGCCTCCACCGGTACACGGCCCCATACGGCGGCAGCCGCCGCCAGCAGGTTCTCGATGTTGTGCAGGCCCCGCAGCTTGACCTCCTTCTGCGACAGGAAAGGCGTGACAACGCCCTTTTCGGCCATGCAGAGCATGCCGTCCTCCCGCAGGAACGCACCGTTATCCGTGGGGCGCAGGCGGGTGAACCACACCTGTTCGCCCTTGCAGTCGGCCTGCATGGCGCGGCTGACGGCGTTCTCGTAGCCCAGCACCGCGCGGCAGGTCTCATCCTGATACAGCAGGATATTGCGCTTCGCGTCGATATACTCCTGCATATCCTTGTGATGATCCAGATGGTTGGGCGTGACGTTGGTCACGACTGCCACTTTGGGGCTTTTGCGCATGCTGATGAGCTGGAAGCTGGAAAGCTCCACCACCGCCACATCCTCGGGCCGGACCTCCGGCAGCATGGGCAGCAGCGCCGCGCCGATGTTGCCGCCCAGATGCACCGTGCGGCCCGCAGCCTCGAAGAATTTGGCGATCAGCGTGGTGGTGGTGGTCTTGCCGTCCGAACCGGTCACGGCCACGATCTCGCAGGGGCACAGGTCAAAGAAAAGCTCCACCTCGCTGGTGACCATCGTCCCCGCGGCGATGGCGTCCTGCAGAGGCTTCTGGTAAAACTCAAAGCCCGGCGTACGCAGGATGATATCCTGCCCGCGGAAGCCGTCCATGTAATGCTCGCCCAGGCTCAGCCCCACGCCCAGACGGCGCAGCGTATCGGCATAGTCGCCGAACGCCTCGATGCTCTCCTTGCGGTCACAGAGCGTGACCTGCGCGCCCATCTCCACAAATTCTTCGATGAGCGCTTTGTGGCTGACACCCGCGCCGATAAAAGCGACCTTTTTCCCTCGGACCCGGTTGGCCAGCTGCTGTTGTTCTTTTTGCATAAAAATGCGTCCTCCTCCGTATTGTATGTTGAAACTTCCCCCGCGCCGGGCGCGGCGGAAGAGATCGCGCTGCTCCATTATAGTTCATTTATCCCGAATTGGCAACGGATAATCCCGTTCCCTGCACCAAAAACACGTCAAAAGTCACGAAATGGCGATTGTCTTTTTGTCAGCTTTCTGATAAACTGGTCTTCCGGGGCGATTTCCGCGCTTTTTCGCACCGCCCCGCCTTACCACAGGGCCTGCGGCCCAGTCACATAGAGAGGGATACATTTTTGAAACGATTTTGGAACCGTTTGCGCGCGGCCCTGGTCCTGGCCGCGCTGACGCTGACGCTGGCCGGGTGCGGCTCCGGCACCAACAGCTTTACCTGGTTCGTGGAGGACATCCCTGCGAATCTGGACCCACAGGTCGCCTCGGCCCCGGAGGACGTCATCGCCTGCCAGAACCTGTACAGCGGCCTCGTGCGGGAGGACCCGGACGGGAATCTTGTGCCGGAGCTGTGCGAGAGCTGGAGCGTCTCCGCCGACGGCCGTATTTATACCTTTTTCCTCCGGCAGGGGCTGACCTACCGCGCCACCAAGGGCGCTGCCACGGACTACGCCATCACCGCCGAGGATTTTGTATTCGCATTCCAGCGGGTATTTGACCCCGCCACCCGGTCGCCCTACGCTGTGGAGTTCTCCGCCATCGAGAACAGCGCCGCCGTTCTGGCGGGTCAGGCAGCCCCCAGTACGCTGGGCGTCTCGGCTCCCGACCCCTATACGCTGGTCATCCGGCTCAGCGAACAGGACGAGACGTTCCTTTCCCGGCTGACGCTGCCCGGGGCAATGCCCTGCGACGAGGCGTTTTTTGAAAGCACCCGGGGCACTTACGGCCTGAGCAGGTCCTCCACCCTGTCCAGCGGACATTTTTATCTTTACAACTGGACGTCCAGCGGCCTGTTCCTGCGGCGGGACGTCTCCGGTACCTTGGTCGACAGCCTGCGCCTTGTGCAGGACACCAGCGCCAGCCCCCAGACCGCTGAGCAGAGCATCCGCAACGAGCGCTGTTCTGCTGCCGTGGACGAAAGCGGAGCGGCGACGGCTCTGCGGTCGGTGTCCTACTCCGATACGACCTGGTGCCTGCTGTTCAACTGCGATTCGGTGTTTGCATCGGAAGGGCTGCGGCAGGCGCTGGCAGGCGCGGCACGACAGGCGTCGGAGGTCCCGGCCGGTGGGCTGTATGCCGCCGCCTCGGGATTGGTGCCGGACGGCCTGACCGTGGACGGCTTCGACTACCGGGAGGCTGCCGGAGCCTATGTTCCGGCAGAGCAGGACCTTCTGGCACTCTATCGTGCGGCACGGCAGGGCATGAAAAATTCCGATTTCAATCAGGTGACACTGCTGCTTCCTGCGGACAGCGGCATGGCACAGGCTGCCGGGCAGATCAACGGCGCATGGCAAAAGCAGTTTTCGCTTTTCTTCTCTGTGGAGGAGCTTGAGCAGGAAGAATTTGACAAGCGCCTGGCCGCGGGTGATTATACCATCGCGCTGGCTCCTATCCGGGCTGAGAGCGGCAGCGTTTACATGATGCTCTCCCAGTTCACAGCAGCCGGAGGCGGACTGACCGGTTATTCCGACCTCATCTATTCGTCCCGCCTCGCGGAGAGCGCCCACACCACCGGGCGTGCGCGCTGCCAGCTTCTGGCTGCCTGCGAACAGCAGCTACTGGATTCCTGCGCAGTGGTCCCATTGTTCACCCAGCACAAGCGTCTGCTCCTCGCCGACGGCGTGGACGGACTGATCTTCGACCCCTTTGGGCCGGTGCTGGACCTGACCTATACGACCAAGGAATAATAGAACCAAAAAGACCGCGCTGCCTGACGACAGCGCGGTCTTTCTGCTTGCTACAACTCCCCCAGTCGCCTGCGGCGACA
>JBJERT010000139.1:0-7219 GCA_051882435.1 Faecalibacterium sp. | reverse complement strand
AAAAAGCGCTTCCGTTCCAGACCGTAGGCGTATCCGGTAAGCGCACCACCCGCGCCAAGGACGCGGTGGCAGGGCACAAGGATGGCGACGGGGTTGCGTCCCACAGCGCCGCCCACGGCCTGAGCCGACATACGGGCGAGGCCGCGCCGCGCGGCAAGCTGTGCGGCCAGAGCGCCATAGGTGCAGGTATGCCCATAAGGCAGAGCGAGGAGCAACGCCCAGACCTCCTGCTGGAAAGGCGTACCGGAGAGGTGCAGCGGCGGCAGCGCACCGGGGGGTCGGCCCGACCAATAGACGTCCAGCCAGCGGGCAGCCTCGCGCAGCAGGGGATGCTCCGGCGGGCAGGACGGCGTGTCCGGTGCGGCAAAGCGCAGAGCGGTCAGGCCGGTATCGTCACAGCACAGAGCCAGCGGGCCGAGAGGCGAGGGGAGAACGGCGGTGTACGGCATCTCAGACCGCACCGGAGAGGACGGGGGCCATCAGCACCTTGCCGGTGCCGCGGTAGACGTTGACCAGACCTTCGCCGGAAGCGGCCGAGCCGATGAGCGACTTGCCCGAGCGTTCTACAGTAAAGTTCAGGCTCCCGCTCCACGCGATCGCCATATTGCCGTCGATTTTCAGCACATCGTCCCGCAGAGTGATCTCCACCAGCTCCTCCTGCGGGCAGGGAGATTCCAAGCAGACCACGCCGCGGCCCTGAAGCCCCAGATTGAACAGGCCCTCGCCGCCCGCCACGGCGGAGGAAAGATTGGAGCGGGCAACGGTCTTGTGCCTCAGGCTGGACTCGCAGGCCAGAAACAGGCCATCGTCCAGCACAAGCGCGCCGTCCCAGTCGGACACATCCAGCAGGATCAGGTGCTTATAGGTCGACTCCAGCACAAGCGTACCGCTGCCGGTATATTCCGGCTTGATGGCGGACTCGCCGGTCACGCTGCCGCGCAGCGCCTTGCCGAACAGGTCGCCCACGCCTTTCACGCCGGTGGTAGCGTTGACATCGCCCACCATCCACTGCATCGCTCCCGCCTGCACCGTGACATTGGCACGGCTCAGGTCGCACACGAGCTGACGCTTGCGGATGTTCATAAGATTGCAGTAATAGGCGAGCTGGGCGCTGTTGGGCATCACGCTCAGGTCGCGCTGATATTCGATGACCTTGAATGCGCCAAGAGAGGCGATCTCCCGCACATCGTCGTTGTTGGTCAGGTTGTTGATCTGATACATGGAATCGCATCCTTTCATCGTTTCGGTCGGCCCCGCGTCTGCGGAGAAGGTGAACTCAGTATACCACAACAGAGCAGGTGTGTCGAGCGCACAAAAAAGGCCCCCGCCGGAGGCGGAGGCCAGAGAAGGAGCATTCAGATCTTGTGGACCTCAAAATAAGCCTGGCTGTACTTGCAGACCGGGCAGACGTCCGGGGCCTTGGTGCCCACGACGATATGGCCGCAGACACGGCACTCCCACATGGCGAGGCCGCTCTTTTCAAAGACCTGCTTCATCTTCACGTCGTTCAGCAGCTTGCGATAGCGCTCTTCGTGGCGCTTCTCGATGGCGCCTACCATACGGAAACGGTCGGCCAGATCGTGGAAGCCTTCCTCGTCCGCCTCGCGGGCCATGCGCTCGTACATATCGGTCCACTCGTAGTTTTCGCCCTCGGCGGCGGCCAGCAGGTTCTCGGCAGAGGTGCCAATGTGGCCCAGCTCCTGGAACCAGATGCGGGCATGCTCCTGCTCGTTGCGGGCGGTCTTGAGGAACAGCTCGGCCAGCTCCTCATAGCCTTCGCGCTGCGCCACCTGTGCAAAGAAGGTGTACTTGTTGCGCGCCTGGCTCTCACCGGCAAAGGCTTCGGCCAGATTCCTGGCGGTCTTGGTGCCCTCGTAGGGGGACGCACCCGCGGCGGGGACCTCCTCTACCTTCTCGAACGAAGAAGCGGGCTGCTTGCAGATGGGGCAGATAAAATCCGCGGGAAGGCTCTCGCCCTCATAGAGATAGCCACAGATCTTGCATTTCCATTTTGCCATGGTTCGTTTTCCTCCCTGTTTTAAGTCGCTGCTGCGGTCCAGATAGGCCGTATGCAGCATCTCCTCGGCCAGGTCGCTCAGAGGCTGGCCGTAGAATTCCTCATAGAGCTGCTTCAGCTCCTGATTTTCGTGGCTCAGGCGCTGGGGCATTTCGGCGTCGCGCTGGTACAGGCTGCCGATGCGGGCCTTGCGGGTCTCGTCGGCATCCGCCAGCAGATCCCGCGGCTGGCCGCCGCCGCCGATGCAGCCGCCCGGGCAGGTCATGACCTCGATAAAGTGATATTTTTTGCCGCCTTCCCGGATACGCTCGATCATGCGGCGGGCGTTGGCGGTGCCGTAGACGACCGCCACGTTCAGGGTGACGCCGTTGATATCCAGACTGGCCTCACGGATGCCCTCGTAGCCGCGGACAGGCTGCAGGTCCAGCAGGGCCTCCGGCGGCTTCTGACCGGTGAGGGCAGAATAGGCCGTGCGCAGGGCGGCTTCCATCACGCCGCCGGTGTTGCCGAAAATGACGCCCGCGCCGGAGCCTTCGCCCATCAGGCGGTCATAATCGCTCTCGGGCAGGGAGGCAAAGTCGATGCCCTCCTCTCTGGCCCACAGCGCCAGCTCGCGGGTCGTGATGACCTGATCCATATCCCGCAGCGTGGGGATGCCCAGCTTTTTGCCGGCGGCGTTCATCTCCGCGCGGCGGATCTCGAACTTTTTGGCTGCGCAGGGGGTCAGGGCCACGTTGACGATCTTTTTGGGATCGATGCCCATTTTTTGGGCAAAATACGTTTTGATGGTGGGACCCTGCATCCCGATGGGACTTTTTGCGCTGGAAATATTGGGGATCAGTTCGGGGTAATAGGTCTCGACAAACTTGACCCACGCAGGGCAGCAACTTGTGAACTGGGGCAGCGGCTTGCTGCCGGTGGTGATGCGCTGGATCAGCTCGCTGCTTTCCTCGAGGATGGTGAGATCGGCGGCAAAATTCGTATCCAGCACATAGTCGGCCCCCAGCGCCCGCAGCAGGGCAACCATTCGGCCCTGCACGAAGCTGCCCTTGGGCAGACCAAATTCTTCGCCCAGCGCCGCGCGCACCGAGGGAGAAGTGCTGACGATGACCACCTTGTCCGGGTCCTTGACCGCGGCGCGGACGGCGGGATATTCGTAGACCTCCGTGATGCTGGCAGGCGGGCAGACGTTGGCACACTGGCCGCAGTGGATGCAGATGGCCTTGCCGCCGGTCTGCTCCAATGTATAAGTACCGTGTACCGAGATCTGCTGGGTGCAGACCTCTTTGCACTGGCCGCATTTGATGCAAAGGGATTCGTCCCGGCGGATGCTGGGGTTGTCCGCCTCGATGGGGACACGAATATTCATCGGTAGATGCTGGCCCATAAGGAACCTCCTTGTCTGTTTCAGAACCAGAAAATGGGCTTCTGCGCTCATTATATCGCAGAAATTTGGAAAAAGTCAACAAAAATCGGCGGGCAAACTGCCGGAAAATGAGAGGTCCTTCTGCGTGTTTTTGCCAAAAAAATCGAATGTCCACCCCAAAAAGAAGAAAAAGAAAAGATTTTTGGCTTTTTTGCGAAAACCTCTTGCAAAAAGCGGCCGGATATGATAAAATAACCAGCGTTGTGACCGTGTGCTGCTATAGCTCAGTCGGTAGAGCGCATCCTTGGTAAGGATGAGGTCGGCAGTTCGAATCTGCCTAGCAGCTCCAGTTCAAAGCGCCTCGGGGATCTCAGTCCCCGGGGCGCTTTTTCTGTGTCCGGGGGACACAAAAAGGGCGGGGCCTGCTCTCCCGGATGGAAAGAGCAGGCCCCAGGTTTGGAAAGAAAAGAAAGGATCAGAAACCGACGGAGGTGCCATTTGAAAGGAGGAACACAAAAGATAAATAAAAAATTAACGACCTTTGTCCGATACTATTATACAGGAGCCGGAAGCTCCGCGCAATGTGGCAAAACAGAGAATCTGAGGCTATATTTTTGGCGATTTGTACGTCCACCAAACAAAAAAACACCCCGAAAGACATTGCTTTCGAGGTGCTGCTGTGGAGCTGCTAGGCAGATTCGAACTGCCGACCTCATCCTTACCAAGGATGCGCTCTACCGACTGAGCTATAGCAGCAAATGGCGACCCGGATCGGGCTCGAACCGACGACCCCCAGCGTGACAGGCTGGTGCTCTAACCAACTGAGCTACCGGGCCATGATCGCTCAAGTTCATCGTACCCGGCGAAGCTGACCGCCGGAACGTGTTTCATTATACTGGATGAAGCGGTTTTTGTCAAGAGAAAAATGCAGAAAAGGACGAAAAACTTTGCACGCACAAAACAAAAAAATAAAGACAGCACCGGGGTGCCCCAAGTGCTGTCTTTATGGCAGGGGTAGTAAGTTTCGAACTCACGGCACGCGGTTTTGGAGACCGCTGCTCTACCAGCTGAGCTATACCCCTAGATGAGTCGCATTCGCTGAATGCTTTGTCATTATACAAAATACGGCGCGAAATGTCAAGGGTTTTTTTAAGATTGCATGGAAATCAATGTTACGCCAACTTGTACAAAGCCCTCTCCGTCATTGCTTCGCAATGCCACCTCTCCCAAAGGGAGAGGCAAGGCCGTATCGGAAAGTGCCAGCGTTTATAGTAGAGCGCCTCTTGGCTCCCCCTTTGGGGGAGCTGGCGCGCAGCGCCTGAGAGGGCGAGGCTCCCCCTTTGGGCAACGGCGACGACTGTGGCCTGTACGCTGGCGCACAGCCCCTGCCGGAATGAAATCTGAGAATCACGCTGTCCTGAAAATCTTTTGAAGCTCTATCTTTTTGCTGTGGGATGCGGTATAATAGACAAGTGTGGGGTTAAATGAAAGCTCCCACCCTATGAGGAGAAGAAGGAATGATGAAAAAACGAATCTCCGTGCTTGCGGCGGCAGTGCTTGTGGCCCTATGCTGCCTGTTTTGCCCGGTGGCTGCCGCGGCAGAAAGCGCTCCCAAGCCGGTGCGGGTAGGATATGTGCTGTTTGAAAACTATCAGGAGGGCGGTCCGGGCGAGCACAAACGCGGGTTCGGATATGAGTATCTGCAAAAAGTGGCCTATGTGACAGGCTGGGAATATGAATATGTCTATGGTTCCTTCAGCGAACTGTTTGCCATGCTGCAAAAGGGCGAGATCGACCTGATGGGGGATATCTCCTACACCGAGGAGCGCGCCAACACGATCTTTTACACCGAGCTGCCGGAAGGACAGGAAAAATATTTTATCTACACTACCGCAAACCAGGACCGGGTGGACCCTTCTGAGCCGGATACGCTTGACGGCTGCCGCATCGGTATAACGGTCAACAGCTACCAGTATGGCCTCCTGACCGACTGGCTGTCCGAGAAGGGCTATGACTGCACCCTTGTGGAATGCTCCGGTTCCGCTCAGGCGGCAGAGTACCTGAAAAATGGCGACATTGACGCCATGGTCATGACCGATATGGCCACCGGCAGCGGCTTTGTGCCGGTGGTGAACATCGGCTTTGCGGAGTTTTATTTCGGCGTCAGCCGCGCCCGCCCCGACCTTCTGGCAGAGCTGGACTACGCCCTACGGGAGATACAGACCGCGGACCCCTATTATAATTCTGTGGTCTATGCCAAGTACAACAATTCCACGCTGGCAAACGCCTACCTGAACAAGCAGGAACGCCGCTGGCTGGAAGAACACGATAACACCATCCGGCTGGGGTATCTGTCCAGCAACCTGCCGTACAGCGATACCGCGGAGGATGGCTCTGCCCGGGGACTCATCACGGTGCTGATCGACACCTTTGAAAAAGACTTTGATATCCGAATCGATACGACCGCCTTTACCGACGTCAGAGAGATGATGCGGGCCGCCAAGAAAGGAAGCGTCGATCTGTTCGGCCCTCTGTACGGGGACTACTGGCTGGCGGAGCAGTACGGCATATTCAATACCAGCGCCATCAACTTTACCACCTGCATCCTGCTCTATCAGGGAGAATACAGCGACAGCGTCACCCAAAAAATTGCCTGGTACCCCGGCAATGCAGTCCAGCGAGGCGCGGCCACCGTCTTTTACCCCGACGCCGAGCTGGTACCCTGCTCCTCGCGGGAGGACAGTCTGCTGGCCGTGCTCGACGGGCGGGCAAGCTGCACTCTTGTCTCGGCCGCCACGCTGAATCTGCTGCGGCAGTACAAGACCATGGATTCGCTGAACCTGCTGGAGCTGCCCACCACAGCGGAGGTCTGCCTGGGTACGGTGCGAGGCAGCTCCGAGGTGCTGACCATCGCCAACCGGGTCATTTTTGCGTCCTCAGAGGACCTGAACGGTGCGGCGCTCATGGAAAACGTGCGCACGGACCTCGCGTTTTCTCTGGTGGATTTTTTGCAGGAGAATGCAATCGCCGTCATTCTCCTGCTGCTGGGCGTCATCGTCCTGCTGATCGTCACGTTTGTGGTCTACCTGCGCATGAAATTCCAAAATAAGGAACTGTCCCGTCAGGCGTTCCGGGACAGCCTGACCAAAGTGGGCAACCGGGCAGGCTATGCGGCAAAGGAAAAGGAATTGCAGCAAGCCATAGATGCCAACAGTGCGCCGGATTTCGCGCTGGTAATGATGGATGTGAACGGCCTCAAGCGCATCAACGATACACTGGGGCATGAGTATGGCGACCGGTTCCTCTGCAACGCCAGCAGGCTCATCTGCCGGATCTACGACCACAGTCCGGTGTTCCGCATCGGCGGCGACGAATTTGTGGCGGTGCTGACCGGGCAGGACTACGAGGACCGGGCAGAGCTTCTGGAGCAGTTGGAAGCCAATAACCTGACCTGCGTGGACCGGGAAGCGGTAGACAAAGGCGGGGCCTCGGTGGCATACGGTATGGCGGTATACGATCAGACACAGGACCGGTCCGTATCGGAGGTATTGAAGTATGCCGACCGGGCGATGTACCGATGCAAAAAAGCCATGAAACGGAAGAACGCGCGATAAAAGGTAGTTTGCGGCAGCTCCGCATCGTGTACCTGACAAAACCAGCCTCCCTGTATATCCGTACAGGGAGGCTGGTCTGTTTCCGGCGGCCGGGCGCAGCCCCCGCGCGCGGGAGCGCGCAAACCGGTGCCGAGGCCTTGCTTTTATAAAAAATATGGCCCACACGAATGTGTGGGCCGATTGAAAAGTTTTTTCGGTTCCTTTTTTTCAAAAAAGGAACAA
>JBJERT010000138.1:0-7268 GCA_051882435.1 Faecalibacterium sp. | reverse complement strand
GGAGAGGGCGAGGGCGCAGCCCCCGCGCGCGGGAGCGCGCAAAAGGTGCCCGCCCAGCTCCCGGCTGCCAGAAAGCCTTTTGCAAGCCGCGGATGCGGCTTGCCAGTGAAAAGTTTTTTCGGTTCCTTTTTTTCAAAAAAGGAACAAAAGAAAGAAACAAAAAGAAGAAACAAAAGAAACGACCCCAACAATGGTTGCAAAAACACAATGAATCCGGTAAAATAAAAACATCATCGACAAATGCGGCTGCTGCGGGAAGCAAGCTGCGTGAAATTGGTGAAAATGAAAATCGGACGCTTGTGTATCGCCACGAAATGCGATACACTTACAACAGCCGGCCGGGGGTATCTGGCTTTGTCCCCTGCAAAGCCGCCGAAGGCCGACCCATCCCGCACAGAGATGGCCCTGCATGCGCAGGGCCTGTGCGTTCAGGAGGAGTTTATAGGAATGAACTGGAACAAGAAAAAGCAGACTGCTGATCCGCAGGACCAGAGCCGGCAGATGGATGCAGCAGAGGCCAACGGCCGTATCGTTCCGTTTTTGAAGAAAAACTGGAAATGGATCGTCCCTGTGGCCTGTGTCGCTGTCGTGGGCATCCTGTGGCTGACGAAGCCGCAGGCGAAAAAACCGGTGTCCACTGAGGTCCACTACATCGAGATGGAGCCTGTGTCCCGGGACGTGGAGAACACGCTCAGCGGCACCGGCACCCTGAACCCGGCCGATAAATACACCGTGAAATCTCTGGTCAAGGGCAAGATCCTGACGGCGGATTTCGCGGAGGGCGATATCGTGGAGCAGGGCACGATCCTGTTCACGGTGGACAGCTCGGACGCAAGGACCAGCGTGGAAAAGGCACAGATCGCGCTGGAACAGGCACAGCGCAATTATCAGAAGGTCGTTGACCGCCAGTATGTCCGCGCGGAAGTGGCCGGTACGATCAGCAGCCTGAAGGTGGCCAAGGGCGACAAGGTGACCTCCGGCCAGGAGGTCGCGGTCATCCGGGACGACTCCACCATGCTGCTCACGCTGGAGTTCCCGGCGGCGGACGCGGCCAATTTCTCGGTGGGCCAGCCTGCCGAGGTGGTGCTGGATGGTACGTTTGAGACGCTGGTGGGCACCGTCAAGTCTGTCACCGGCACCGACGCGCTGAGCACCGGCAACCTGCTCACCCGCAGTGTGACCATCGCGGTGCGGAACGCGGGCGGCCTGACCACGGCCCAGGCGGCGACCGCCCGGATCAACGGCATCAACTCCATTTCCGGCGCTTGCTTCCTGTATCAGGCGCAGAGCACGCTGTCCACGACTTCGGCGGGCACAGTGTCCGCCATCCACTTCAAGGAGGGCGACACCGTCGAAAAGGACAGCATCCTCATCGAGCTGGTGGGCGACGAGCTGACCGAGTCGATCCAGTCGGCTTCGGAGAGCGTGCGCAATGCGGAGATCTCGCTGCAAAACGCTCAGAACACGCTGAACAACTACACCATCACTTCGCCCATTTCCGGCACCATCGTGGAGAAAAGCTCCAAACAGGGCGATTCGCTGGAATCGGGCGCCAGCATGTGCGTCATCTATGATATGAGCTATCTGTCCATGGTCATCAACGTGGATGAGCTGCAGATCAGCTCGCTGTCGGTGGGCCAGTCGGTCAAGATCACGGCGGATGCCGTCCCGGACAAGACCTATACCGGTACCGTGACCCGCGTCTCGCTGGCAGGCTCCACCTCCGGCGGCACGACCACCTATCCCGTGACCATCCACATCGATGAGATCGACGGCCTGCGCCCCGGCATGAACGCCAACGCGGAGATCGTGATCGCCGAGTCCCGGAACGCAAAGGTCGTGCCCAACGCGGCGGTCGTGCGGGGCAGCTATGTGCTGGTCACGGCTTCGTCGCCCAGCGCCGCCAACGCGGCTCAGGACATGGTCGCACCGGAGGGCTACGTCTATGTGCAGGTCCGCACCGGTGTCAGCGACGACGACTATACCGAGATCGTCTCCGGCCTGCAGGATGGCGACGTGATCGCGTATGAGTCCACCAACCTCTCGTCGGATGATTATTATTATGGAGGCTGAGGTTCCAGATGAGCGCTCTGATCGAATTTGACGAGGTCTGTAAGTTTTATCAGATGGGCGATACCACGGTGCGCGCGGCGGACCACATCAGCATGAAGATCGACAAAGGCGAGTTCGTGGCCATCGTGGGGCAGTCCGGTTCGGGAAAATCCACCTGCATGAATATCATCGGCTGTCTGGACGTGCCCACCAAGGGCATCTATCGGCTGGGCGGCCGTGATGTGGGCAAGATGAACCGCAACGAGCTGGCCATGATCCGCAACCAGATGCTGGGCTTTATTTTCCAGCAGTACAACCTGCTGCCCCGGCTGAACCTGCTGGGCAACGTGGAGGTGCCTCTGGTCTACGCGGGCGTGCCCCGCGCCGAGCGCCACCGCCGTGCCCGTGAGGTGCTGGAGCAGGTGGGGCTGGGGGACAAGGTGAAAAACACGCCCAACCAGCTCTCCGGCGGCCAGCAGCAGCGTGTGTCCATCGCGCGGGCACTGGTGCGCAATCCGCCCATTATCCTGGCCGACGAGCCCACCGGCGCGCTGGATTCCCACACGGGCCGTGAGGTCATCGGGATGCTCAAGCAGATGAATTCGCAGGGGCACACCGTCGTGCTCATCACCCATGACAACTCCATCGCCATGCAGGCGGACCGCATCATCCGTCTGGAGGATGGGCGTGTGGTCTATGACGGCGACGCCCATTCGCCGGACGCGGTCGTGCAGCCGGTGATGCGGATGGAGCAGGAGGGAAAGGCATGATCCTTGAAACATTCCGCCAGGCGATACAGAACGTCTGGAGCAACAAGCTGCGCACCTTCCTGACCATGCTGGGCATCATCATCGGCGTGATGGCGGTCATCGTCATCGTGGGCCTGGGCAACGGCATGACCCAGAGCGTGCGGGACCAGTTCTCGGAGATGGGCACCAACAGCCTGAGCATCTCGGTCTATGGCCGCGGCTCCCGTATGGCATCGGTGGAGGATCTGTACCGCATCGTGGACAAATACCCGGACCTGCTCCGGGAGGTCTCGCCCATGGTCAGCTTCAGCGGCACCGTCAAGGTCAACACCAAGACGTACCGCTATACGTCGGTGACCGGCGTGGACGAGAGCTATTCCTCGATGAAGAACTATTCCATCGCGCAGGGCCGGGGCATCCAGTACATGGATATTGCAGACAACAAGCAGGTGTGCGTCATCGGTGATTATCTCAACCGGGTGGCCTATGGCGGCAACGGCGTGGGGCAGACCATCAAGATCGGCACCAACAAATTCCGCATCGTCGGCGTGCTGAGCAGCAAGGTCACGGACAAGGAGCAGCAGCGCGGCAGCGACGACGACGTGATCCTGCTGCCGTATACCACAGCCATGCGGCTGTCCCAGGTCAGCACAGTGCAGAATTATCTGGCCATCATGACCGACGAGGACATTGCCAGCAGCGCGATCAAGGCGCTGGAAAGCGAGCTGTATACCATCTTCAAATCCGAGGACTCCTATTACATCTACAGCATGATCACCTGGCTGGAGCAGATGAATGAGATGATCGATATGGTCATTCTGGTGCTGGCGGCCATCGCCAGTATCTCGCTGCTGGTGGGCGGCATCGGCATCATGAACATCATGCTGGTGTCCGTCACCGAGCGCACCCGCGAGATCGGCATCCGCAAGGCGCTCGGCGCCAAGGAGCGCGTCATCCTGGCACAGTTCGTCGTGGAGGCCGCCACCACCTCGGCGCTGGGCGGCACGCTGGGCATCGCGCTGGGCTATCTGGTCTCGGCCATCGCCACCAAAGCGATCCCGTATATTATGCCGGGCCAGGAAGTGACGGTCAGTCCGTCGTTTGATTCCATCGCCGTAGCGTTCGGCATCTCGGTGGGCATCGGTGTGCTGTTCGGCTACCTGCCCGCCAAACGCGCAGCACGGCTCAATCCCATCGAAGCCCTGCGCTATGACTGATCCATTGGAAAGAGAGGAAACCGACATGAAAAAACGCCTTCTCGCATTTCTGCTTGCAGTGAGCATCTCGATCTCGATGCTCGTGCTGCCGGCTTCGGCGGCGGGCAATGCCAACACAGCCGTTCAGGTGGCGATCACGCTGGGGGCGATGGAGACCGACCAGACCGGCCGCCTGAACGAGGCCGTGACCCGCGGGGCCTTTGCCAAGATGCTGACGGATTTCTCCGTCTATCGGGACCAGACCGGCGCACAGGGCACCGCCGGTACGTTGTACAAGGATGTGCCCGGCAGCTCCCCGTGGGCGCCCTACATCCGCATCGCCGTCCAGCAGGGCTGGATGAACGGCTATACGGACGGGACCTTCCGCCCGGATAACGGCATCACGCTGGAAGAAGCCTGCACCGCCGTGCTCAAGCTGCTGGGTTACAAGATGACCGACCTGAGCGGCTCCTTCCCCAACGCGCAGCTCAATAAATCCAGCGAGCTGGGCCTGCGCAGCCAGCTGGAACGCAGCCAGGGCGAGCTGATGAACTATGAGGATGCGGCCATCCTGCTGTACAATGCGCTCACGGCGCAGAACGCCAGCGGCAGCACCTACGGCACGACCCTGGGCTTTACCGTGAGCAACGGACAGGTGGACGTCTCCACCGTCATGATCAAGAGCCGCAAAGGCCCCTTTGTTGCCTCGGGCACGACCGTTCTGCCCTTTGCTCCGGTGACGGTCTACCGCAATGACAAGGCGTCCTCCTCCGCAGAGCTGAACGCCTATGACGTTTACTATTACAGCGAGAGCCTTCAGACGGTGTGGATCTACACCAACCGTGCGGCGGGCCGCATCACGGCGGTATCTCCCAGCGCCAGCGCGCCCACCTCGGTGACCGTGGCGGGCAGCACCTACACGCTCTCCAACTCCACGGTTGCCTCCCAGATCTCCTCGCTGAACGGCGGCGGCGTGGGCCAGGTGGTCACGCTGCTGCTGGGCATGAACAAAGAAGTGGCGGGCATCCTGACGGGCGATGAGGCCGAGGAGGTCTTTTATGGCGTGGTGCAGTCCTCGGCCCGGAGCCTCGTGGAGGATAACGGCGCGGATGTGCTCCAGACGGTCGTAGTGGCGTGTACCGACGGCATCGCCCGCACGGTCAAAGTGGACAAAAGCATGAACCTGCCCAAGAGCTGGCTGGTGGAGGTCCGTGTGGACGCGGACGGCGAGAGCGTCCGCGCCATCGGAGAAAGATCTGCCAGCGGCACCATCAATGGGGACGCGACGGTTCTGGGCGAGTACGCTCTGGCAGACGATGTAGAGATTCTGGATACAACGGCAGGAGGTGCGGCTGGGACGGTTCGTCCCAGCCGCCTATCGGGGGTAACACTCAAGAGCGGCGATGTCCGCTATTTTACCCTCAATGAACAGGGCCAGATCGACCGTCTGATCCTGAATGACGTGACCGGCGACCTGTGGAACTATGGCTGCCTGGACGATGTAAAGAATCTGGCCGCCAACCTGAGCAGCACGGGCACCCTGGTCAAATCTCTGTTCGGCAGTTCCTCCTGGATCGATATCCTGTTCAGCGGCTCGTCCTCCGGCAGCTCCTCCTCGAGCGGCAGCAGCTCCTCCGGCAGTTCTTCCTCCAGTAGCAGCTCCTCCAGCAGCAGTTCTTCTTCCAGCAGCTCGTCCAGCAATCTGGGCAGTCAGCTGGCCAGCGCGCTGCTGCCCACAACCAGCGAGGTGCTGTGGGGCGTGATCACCGGCGACCTCGCCGACACGGTCTGGACCAAGCTCACCAGCAGTACCGGTTCGCTCCTGAGCATCGGCCTGCGCCAGATCGCCAGCCTGACCGGCGCGCCCCTGAATGCGATCCTGAATTATATGGGCAGCGGTGCGACCTATGTGTGCATGGTCAATGGTCAGGCAGCCAGCTTCAGCACCTCGGTCAAATATCCGGTGATCGCGGGCGGTATCGGCGTCAGCCAGGAGGTCAACGGCTCGGTGCGCTCGATGGTCCAGCTCATGCCGCTCAAGATCGACAAGGTGGGCGCGGCGACCGTGCTTTCCGGGGACAGCCGCTATGAAATGGCCGATAATATGCAGGTCTACCTGTGGTATAAGGGCCAGTACTATGCGACGAAGCTGACCTCTGTAAACACGGACGATTATTATCTGACCGGCTGGTATGATAATTTTGGCTGTTCTGCGGGCAAGCAGGTGCGCGTCATCATTGCAGTGAAAAAGGACTGATGTGGGCGTATTACAGCCGCTCCCGGCTGGCTGCGCGGCAGCTCAGACAGCTTTTCTATCCGCGGCGCTGCCCGTTTTGCGGCCGGGTGGTCGGGAGCCTGCCGGTCTGCCCGGACTGTGCGCAGCAGCGTGAGGCACTCCTGCGCAGGCCCAGCTTTCGTCTGGACCCGGCCAAACATTATTTTGGCCGTATCGAACAGGCTGCCGCGCCTTTCCGATATGAAGGCAGCGTCCGCCGCAGCATCCTGCGCGCCAAATATCAGGGCGCGCCGTGGGTCGCAGCAGAGCTGGGCGTGTGGATGGCGCGGCTCCTGACCGACTGTGAGATCCAGATGGTCGGCGCGGAACCAGTCCCGCAGGCATCAGGGGCATATCAGATCGCCTACGACTGTGTGGTGCCTGTCCCGCCCTCCGGCCGGTCGCGGGGCTACAATGTTCCGACGCAGATGGCCTGTCCGCTGTCCAAGGCGATGGGGCTGCCCATGGAGCCGGATGCACTGAAGCGTATCCGCTCGGGAACGCATCAGGCGGGGCTTCCGCTGGAGATGCGGCTGACGAACGTGGCGGGTGCCTTCCGCGCGCAGAAAAGGGAAGTGATCGAGGGCAGCCGGGTGCTTCTGGTCGATGATGTTATCACGACCGGAGCGACCGCTGCCGCCTGTGCAAAAGCACTGCTGGACGCAGGTGCGCAGAGCGTCTCCGTCTTTGCTCTCGCGGCAGTGGAGTTTTCCGCGACGCCTCCGGCGCTTCGGAGGATTACAGAGGACGAATGGCGCGGCGAATGGGATGATGAGCTGCAGTTTTGATATAACCTGCGGAAAATGGAAAAAATATGGCGGAAAAGCCTTGACAACCCTCTGAGAATCGTGTATACTGATTGAGCTGTGAGCGCGAGAGCGCTTGCGGAGAGATCCGGGTGTAGCGCAGTTTTGGTAGCGCGCTTGAATGGGGTTCAAGAGGCCGTGAGTTCGATTCTCGCCACTCGGACCATAAAATCCAACGATTTCACGTCAG
>JBJERT010000137.1:0-1585 GCA_051882435.1 Faecalibacterium sp. | reverse complement strand
CGCTGCAAAAAAGCTTTTCAGTCGCAAAACGCATTCGCGTTTTGCAGAGGGTTTTCTGGCAGCCGGAAGTCCGGCGGCTGTCTTTTGCGCGCTCCCGCGCGCGGCGGCTGCGCCGGATCGACGCAAAAAAGCAGACCTGCCGGGAAGCATCTGTTTCCGGCAGGTCTGCCCTTTTTTATTATTCTGCGCTGCTGGCAGAGGAGGCAGCCGCCTCTGCGGTCTCCGCATCGCTGGAGGCTCCCTCCTCGCTGGCGGCTGTAGAGTCACCCGTAGCGGAGAGGATGGCGTCCTGCACCTCGCTTTCGGCCATTGGCTGCGGTTCATTTTCAACGGCAGAGCTTGCGGACTCCGGTTTGGTCTCGCTTTCCGTCAGTCCGGTGAGGTACCAGCTGCCATTCTGCCGCTCGAACAGGTAATCCATATACTTGGTGGGCGTATCGCTGGACGAGCTGATGATGCTGTCATCACTGCCCGAAAGGGGGATATATCCCACCGTCACATGCAGCTTGCCGCTGCGCTTGAACAGCCGGGTCACCGTGGCGCGGTAATAGCCCACGCTGCCGGTCACCGGGATACGGTAGCACTGCGCGGACTCGTCATACTCGATGGTCATATCTTCCATCTCAAAGCTCTTATGGGTGAGCTTGAAGCCCGGCCCCAGGAGCTTGGCAAGATAGGCATCCACTTCTACCGCGGGCAGCAAAAGCTGCTCCGTCTCCGGGTCCGTGTTGTAGTGATCGAAGCCGCCCTGCGTCTCCTGGATATGATACACGCAGCCCCAGACCGCCGCCTCGCGCAGGGTCAGGTCGTTGATATTCTCGATGCCGTCGAAGGGCAGCGGATCGAACAGCACCAGTCCTTCCAGCTTGTCCTCATACTCCTGCCGCTGCTGGGTATCGTCGAACAGATTTGCCACTGCGTTGACGCCGGCACGGATGACCGTTGCCGCGCCGATGAGCACCAGCACCGCGATCAACAGGCCCAGCGCTTGCCGTGCGCGGCGGCGGTGCAGCCGTGCATGTTCTTCGGGGGTCATATAGCTTTTCATTGTGATGTTATCTCCCAATCGTTGATTCCAGCGGATGCGCTCCCGCATCCTGAGATATCAAGTATACCACGTTCCGCCGCCGGGTGCAAAACTCGCGCTGTGGTTTTTTTGTGAAAGCAAGGGGATCATTCCCAGTTCTTCCAGACCTCGGGCTGATAGCCCACCGTTGCCTGACGCCCGTTGCGCACGATGGGCATGCGGAACAGTTGCTGATTCTCGAACAGCTTGTCCTCTTTCTGCCAGTCGATGAGCGCATCCAGCAGCGCAAGGGTCTGCTTGTCCTTTGCCGCCGGGTCCACCAGCGCCTGCCAGCCGCCCAGACTGCGGCACACGTTGTCGAACTCGCCGCGGCTCATGCCCTTTTCCTTCAGGTCGATCATCTGGAAACGGATGCCCCGCTCCTTGAAATAGCGCTGCGCCTTTTTGGTATCGAAACTTTTGCTGGTGCCAAAGATCTGAATGTTCATGCTCTCCACCCTCCTGGATTCTTATTGTACCACACTTTGCGCCAAAAGCCCAGCCGCCCGGCAAATGTTT
>JBJERT010000136.1:0-7304 GCA_051882435.1 Faecalibacterium sp. | reverse complement strand
CCGGTCAGCAGGCCGGAGAATACAAGAAATGGCAGCATCATATAGCTGTCCGACAGACTGCAAAGCACCCCCAGCTCCAGTTTGCCGATGGACTGTTTCCGAATCTGCATGGTGGCTCCTCCTCTAATGCGCTGTCCGCTCCGGCGATAGGGCGGTCGGCATGCTTTGCCTGTTTCCGGCCCTGCGGCTGAAGCCGGATGCTGCCTTCATTATACCGTACGGCCCGGTTTTAATCAAGGTCATCTGCCGTCAGCTTTGTGGGTCTGTTCCGAGAAACTATCCTAAGAATTGTGCAAACCTCCAGACGGGTGTAGGATAAGGGCACCACCGCACAAATGAGTTTCTGAGGGCAAAAAGATATCCCGACCATGAATCATGATCGGGATATCTCTCAAAACGTCCGTATCTGCACACGGATCTTCCTGCTTTGTTCTTTTTCAAGGCTTCCGGCCTCTTTTGAGCGCCCGGATAGCCGAAGAATGAGCCTCCGGTCCCCGCTCTTTTTTCGGGTCCCTGAGAGAGGAGGGCGCTTCCGAAGCGGTTTCCATCAGCAGTGCAACAGCCACATCGTTGACATTCGTCCCGGTGGGGCCGGTCACGATCAACCCGTCTGCCGCTTTCAGGGCGTGGTAGGCATCGTTCCTGCGCAGAACATCAAATACATCCAATCCCTGTGCGGCCAGTGCGGCCTGGGTCTGGCCGTCCACATAGCCGCCTGCGGCATCGGTGGGGCCGTCGGTTCCATCGCTGCCCACACTGAACACCGCTGCACCCTCCAGCCCGGCGATCCCCGGCGCAGCCGCCAGAGCCAGCTCCTGATTGCGTCCACCCAGACCCGTTCCCGTCAGGTGGACCACCGTCTCGCCCCCCGCGAGGAAGGCCAGGCATCTGCCCTGACCCGCATGGGTACGCAGGATGCTGGCCAGAAAGCTGCCTGCCTCCCGCGCTTCGCAGCAGAGCCGATCGGTCAGGACCACCGGCTCATAGCCCAGCGCACGACAGCTTTCCGCCGCAGCGGCACACAGTTCACGCACACTGCCAGTAATGCAGGTGGTCACGTTGTGCAGTTCCTTGGGGGTCTCCTGCCGGAGCAGGCTGCGGGCCGCATCCGACAGGTCCAGCGCATACTTGTCCGCAACGGCAGCGGCCTGTTCGCAGGTGGAGCTGTCCGGGCAAGCCGGGCCGCTGGCGATCATATCCAGCGGGTCGCCCAGGATATCACTGAGCACGATGGCGAACACCTGTGCCGGAGCACACGCCTGCGCAAACCGGCCGCCCTTGACGGCAGACAGACGCTTGCGGACCGTATTCATCTCCACGATGTCCGCGCCGCAGGCCAGCATCTGGCGTGTGATATCCTGTAATTCCTCCGGCGGGAGCAGCGGCTGCTCGAACAGGGCGCTTCCGCCGCCCGAAAGGAGGAACAGCACCGTGTCCTCCGCACCCGCGTTCTGTACCAGCTCCAGCGCTTTGGCCGTACCGGCAAAGCTTCCGGCGTCCGGCACGGGGTGGCCGCCCTCACAGCACACCACGCCGGGGATCTCCCCCATGACGTGGCCGTATTTGGTCACGACCACACCGCCGTCCACCCGTCCCAGCGCCTGGACTGCGGCAGACGCCATCTGCCATGCGGCTTTACCGGCCGCCACCAGCAGCGTACGCCCCTTGCCCGGGTGATATTGCTCCAGCGCACGGCGGACCGCGGCATCCGGCTGTACGGCCTGTATACTGGTACGGATGATCTCATCCGCATCGCGGCGCAGTGCCTGATCCATGGAAAACGCCCTCCTTCTTCGCCCAGCTGTCCCGGTCTTGCGTTTGTACCGTTATCCAAAAACCTTCATTTCATCCAGCGTCGCCATGACGGCACCCTTTTTCTGTACCGTCAGGCTGGCATACTGACTGCTGAACCGCAGGTAGCTTTGCAGCGCTTTTTCGGTCAGCTCTGCCAGCCCGGCGGGGGACACCTCATCCCGGGCCAGCTGCCACAGCAGCGAACCGATAAAGCTGTCCCCTGCGCCGGTGGTGTCCACCACATGCTCCACCGGCACCGGCGGGCAGTCCACGGAGGCAGCGGCGGTGTAGGCGGCGGCACCGTGGGCACCGCGGGTCACCACCACCAGCTTTGCGCCCTGTGCCAGCAGGCTCTGGGCAGCGGTACGCTCATCGGCACAGCCGGTGACAAATTCGATCTCATCGTCCGACAACTTGACCAGATCCGCCAGCGGCAGGAACGCCCGGACAGCGGCCTGACAGTCTGCGGCGCTGGGCCACAAGGGCAGGCGGATGTTGGGATCAAAGCTGACGATGGCCCCTGCTTCGCGGGCCAGCTCAATGGCCCGGCGGTGCGCCTGCCGCACCGGCCAGTCCACCAGATCCACCGAGCAGAAATGCAGCGCGCCGCAGTCCGCCAGCAGGGCGGGGTCGATCTGCTCCGGCGCAAGATACAGGTCTGCGGACGGGTTGCGGAAGAAGCAGAAGTCCCGGTTTCCGGTGCTGTCCAGACTGACGAAAGCCAGACCCGTGTTGGCCCTGTCGGTGCGGAACACGCCCTGCACGTCCACGCCGCTGTGCGCCAGATCCCCCAGGATCACGTCCCCGAAGGCATCCTGCCCCACCTGCGAGAGCATCCGTGCCCTGCCGCCCAGCCTCGCCGCCGCTTTGACGGCGTTGGCGGGAGCGCCGCCGGGCACCCGTTCAAATCCGGTGACCTCTTTCAGGGCGCATCCCTTCTGCATCGGTACAAAATCGATCAGCAATTCTCCGATCGCGGCAACTGTCTTCATTTTACCTTCTCCTTTTCTCCTGTATACAGGCACACCCTGCTGCTTACCGCCCGCCCGGGCCTTGCAAGTGCGGCGAACCCTGCCCCATGCGATAAACTCTCTGGCCTGTGCGTATGCACAGGCTGATTGGAAAGCTTTTTTGCAGCGGAGCCGACCGCGGCCAGAGGCCGAAACAGGGAGGCGAGGCTGGGGCCGCACTCTGATTTTTGCGAGGCCGCCCAAGGCCGAAGCACAAAATCAGCGAGTGCAACCCGACTTCCTTTTTCTCGAAAAAGGAAGAAAAACCCCGTCATCAAACCCGCAGCGCGTATAAAGTCCCCTGCGCCCCCTGCATCCGGGCGGTGCGGCAGTCCGGGGCGGGATAATACCGGGTGGTCAGCACGGTTTCGCCCCCGTTCAGGAACACCTCTACCGAGGACGCATCTCCCAGCACCCGGACGCTGTGCAGCGCTTCCACCTCTGCCCGACGGACGCTGCGGCCAAAGGCCGCGGCAGAGTCTGTCAGTTCCATTGTAAAGGTTCCCTCCGCAAAGGTCAACCTCAGACTGCCGCGCAGCTCCAGACAGAACCCTTCGGTACAGGTCAGCTCCCAATCAAAGCAGAGAGGCAGGCTGTGCTCCCCTGCGGCGGTGGCCTCTGCATCGGCGCGGATGGCTTCCAGCTCCGGGGCCGGGGTGCGCAGCAGTCTGCCGTCCCGGACGGTCAGCACACAGGGAGCGGTCAGGCAGTGCTGCCAGCCGTAGGTCAGGGGGTTGGTATACTCCGCATCCGGCATACCCATCCAGCCGATCTGCACCCGGCGGCCCTTCAGCGGGTCAAAGAAGCTCTGGGGCGCGTAGTAGTCAAAGCCCTTGTCGAACTCCACGAACTTCCCCAGCGTGCCGCCGGTGCGCCAGTCGCTTTCTACCGGGAAATACCCGCTGGCGTAAATGTTCTGGAAACAGTCCCCCTGCTGCGTCAGACCCTGCGGGCTGACCGCCAGAAACCACTGGCCGTCCACCTCGAACAGGTCGGGGCACTCCCACATATAACCGAAGGGCGCAGGTGTTTTCAGGGTGTTGATGTGGGTCCAGCTGCGCCGGTCGGTGCTCTCCCACACCAGCACCTCGCCCACGTCGTCCAGTGTGCGGGTGCCCAGCACCATATAATACCGGCCCTCGTGGGCGAACACCTTGGGGTCCCGCACATGACAGGTCAGCCCGGCGGGATAGTCGACATTATACAGCAGGCAGGTCTTTTCCGCCATCGTGACGCCGTCCCGGCTGACGGCCAGGCAGACGTTGTGGCCCCGCCCTGCGGTGATATAGTCGTAGTCTCCGCTGTACTTGACGTTGCCGGTGTAGTAGAGGTACATCTCCTCCCCTTCCACCAGAGCCGAGCCGGAGTAGACCCCGTGGATGTCATAGGGCTGATCCGGGCAGAGCATCACGGGCAGGGGCTGCCAGTGCACCAGATCGGTGCTGACCGCGTGGCCCCAGAACTTTGCGCCGGAACCATCCGCCGCAAAGGGGGCGTACTGGTAAAAGGCGTGGTACTGCCCTTTGTACACGCACAGGCCGTTGGGGTCGTTCAGCCAGCCGGTGGGGGGCTGCAGATGCCAGTGCTGCCGGGCGGGGTCCTGTGCGGCACGGGGGGCGTCCTCGGCCTCGATGCGGCTGGCCAGACGGATGAGATCGCGGTGCATAGCGTTCATAGCGGGTACTCCTTTGTTGGATGATAGAAATTATTTTGCCTCAGTTTCCGCGTCCTTCCACAGGAAAAAGGTCAGAGCGAAGGCCACGCCTGCGGCAATGGCCATGGTGATGATGTACTGGACCGGGCGGTGCAGGTGCAGCAGAATGCCGAAGACGCCGGTGACACCGGTGCCGGTGGCACCCAGATTCACGATGCTGGCGTATAATGCGCCGCAGGCACCGCCGATGGAACCGCAGACAAAGGGCTTGAAGAAGCGCAGGTTCACGCCGAAGATGGCCGGCTCGGTGATGCCCATAAAGGCAGACAGAGAAGAAGGCAGCGCCATGGACTTGAGCTTTCCGTTTTTAGTCTTGAGAGCCACGGCCAGGGCGGCAGCGCCCTGTGCCACGTTGGCGGCGCTGGCCAGAGGCAGCCAGAAGGTCAGGCCATACTGTGCAAGCTGGCCCAGGTCAATGATGGTATACATGTGGTGGATGCCGGTGACCACAGTGGTAGCGTACAGGCCGCCCATGACAAAGGAGCCGATGCCCAGCGGCAGGGTGAGCAGGGTCTGCACGCCGCCGATGATGGCGTTTTCCAGCGTGGTGAACACCGGGCCGATGACTGCCAGAGTCAGATAACCAGTAACGAACACCGAAACCAGCGGAGTGACGAACAGGTCGATCATAGCGGGAACCACCTTATGCAGGCGCTTTTCGATCTGGCACATGACCCACACCGCGATGATCACCGGGATGACGTGGCCCTGATAGCCCACCAGAGGCACCTGATACAGCCCGCCGAACACCGACTGATAGGTCTCGACACCGGCGGAGACGGTCCAGGCGTTCTGCAGATCGGGATGGATCATGATCATGCCGATGACCGCTCCCAGGAAGGGATTGCCGCCGAACACCTTTGCCGCAGAGAAGGCGATGAGGATGGGCAGGAACACATAGGCTGTGTTGGAGAACAGCTTGGCGAACACATACAGCGAGCCGGTGGTATCGATGTTCAAAAAGCCGTTGCCTACCATGAAGTTCAGCGCTTCCATGATCCCCATGAGGAAGCCGGAAGCCACGATAGCCGGGATGATGGGCACAAAGATATCGCCCAGCGTCTTGATGCCCCGCTGCAGGATGTTCTGCTTGCTGGCGGCAGCGGCCTTGGCTTCCTCCTTGCTGGCGGCGTTCAGGCCGCTTGCAGCGATGAAAGCGTCGTACACCTTGTTCACCACACCGGTGCCGTAGATGATCTGGAGCTGGCCCTGTGCCTCAAATACGCCCTTGACGCCCTCGGCGTTTTCCAGCTCCTTTTTGTTGACCTTTGCGTTGTCCGCGATGACCAGACGCAGGCGGGTGGCACAGTGGGCGGCGGAAACAACGTTCCCGGCTCCGCCGACAAGGCTCAGCGCCTGCTGAGCAGCTTTTTGGTAATCCATGATCGTTCTCCTTTCACAAAACGCGTGAGTTCTGTTTCTCCTTCAAAACCGGCCGCCGAACTCCACGAATATGTAACCGGTTTCACATCGTGGTTTCATTATATCACAGCCTTTCAAGTTGTAAAGATGTCTTTTTGTACAGAAAATATTACGAAAATTTGGATATATTTGCGTTATTATGTGGAGACCGTCCGGTTCCTCCAACGCAATCGAGTATACAAATCATGGTATCGATTTCTTATCCGTTCCGCAAGCCGCGCATAAAAGATGCCGCAGAGCCGGATGGTGATCCATCACAGCCCTGCGGCGATCTTGCTTTCTGCTTTGCGCAGTTATCAGACTTTTGTACTGCCCTGTTCGATCAGCTCAAACCCCAGCCGGATCTGTCGATCATCCGCATTCTCCGGGTCCTCGATCTGTTCCAGCAGAAGCCGCGCGGCTTCCATGCCGCTCTTTTCATAGTAGTAGTGAGCCGTGGTCAGCGGAGGCTGCAAAAACCCGGATAACCGTCCGTGGCCCACGCCGGTCACCATCACGTCCTGGGGCACCCGCCTGCCGGCTTCGATCAGGGCCTGCATGGCGCCTGCAGCAATGGAATCGGTGGCGCAGAACAGAGCGTCAAAGTCCGCGCCCCGCTGCAAAAGCCGCATGCAGGCATCCCGGCCGCCCTCCAGAGAGAAAGGGGTCTGCTCACACAGGGTCTCGTCCAGAGCCAGCCCGGCGGCAGCCAGTGCCTGCTCCACCCCGGCCCGGCGCCCGGCACCTACGGCTTTATCCTTCGGGGTCACACCAATATACGCCAGCCTGCGCCGCCCGGCATTCAGCATCCGTTCCGTCAGCGCCCGGGCTGCGCCGATGTCGTCGTGGAATACGCTGGGGCACTCCGGCACCTCCTGCCCGATGACCACCAGCGGCACCTCCCGCTGGCGGATGGCCCGATGATGCGCCGCCGTCAGCACGGTGGCAACCAGCAGGATACCGTCCACCCGGCCCTTGCGGAACACCTCCAGATACTCCAGCTCCTTTTTTTCGTCGTTTTCCGTGGTGGCCAGAATGATCTGGAATCCTGCCCTGTCCAGCACCTGGGAGATGCCCCGCACCACCCGGCTGATGGACTCGGAATCGATGCGGGGCAGAATGACTCCCACCATCCGGGTGCGCCCGGTGCGCAGCTGCTGCGCCTGCCGGGACGGGACATAGCCCGTCTCCTCGATCACCCGGCGGATGCGCTCCCGCTTTTCTTCACTGACATAGCCGTTGTTCAGGTAGCGGGATACCGATGCCTTGGACACCCCTGCCTGCGCCGCGATTTCTGCAATGGTCATTGCCTTGCCTCCATCCTGGAATAGTGGCTTTATTGTAGCACGTTTTCAAACCGCGGACAAGCCGGAGGAAGAAGGATG
>JBJERT010000135.1:0-1597 GCA_051882435.1 Faecalibacterium sp. | reverse complement strand
GAGGACGGTCACTGTGGCTGCGGCCACCATCATCACCACCACGGCCACGACGCGGACGAGGTCTTTACGAGCTGGGGCGTCGAGACGGCGCGCAAGATTGCCAAGGCCAGCATCGAGAATGCCATGGCGGAGCTGGACAGCGGCAAGTACGGCACCATCCTGCGCTCCAAGGGCATCGTGGACGGCGGCGCGGACGGCTGGCTGGAGTTCGACTATGTGCCCGGCGAGTGGGAGGTCCGCTCTCACGGTGCAGAGGTCGGCGGCAAGCTGGTGGTCATCGGCTCCAAGCTGGACGAAGCAGGCATTGCGGCACTGTTCGGTGTATAACAGATAAAGGAGCTTTTCTATGGCTAAAGAGATCCCGGTCTACCTGTTCGTGGGCTTCCTCGAGAGCGGCAAGACCAAGTTCATCCAGGAGACCTTTGAGGACGCCAACTTCGACTCCGGCGACAAGACCCTGCTGCTGGTCTGCGAGGAGGGTGAAGAGGAATACGACGCCTCAAAATTCGCCTTCCCCGGCACCACGCTGGTGACGCTGGAGGACAAAGCTGAGCTGAATCCTCAGAACCTTTCCCGCCTCGAAAAAGAATCGGGCGCGGGCCGCGTGGTCATCGAGTACAACGGCATGTGGATGCTTCAGGAGCTGGCCGAGTCGCTGCCGGAAAACTGGATCGTCTACCAGTGCATCGCCACCGCCGACGGCACCACCGCCCTGACCTATGCCCGCGACAACGCCATGCGCAGCCTGCTGCTGGACAAGATCGCCCGCAGCGAGCTGATCGTATTCAACCGCGCCGAGGCCGTGAACACCGACGAGGCCCGGCAGGAGCTGCACAAGCTGGTGCGCCAGGCCTCCCGCAAGTGCGATATCGCCTATGAGTTCGCCGACGGCAGCGTGGCCTACGACGATATCCCCGACCCGCTGCCCTTCGACGTGAACGCGCCGGTCATCGAGCTGCATGACGAGGATTTCGGCATCTGGTACATGGATTGTCAGGATGAGCCGAAAAAGTACGTCGGCAAGACCGTGCGCTTTCTGGCGCAGGTCTGCCAGACCAACCGCGCGGGCAAGAACAGCTTTGTGCCCGGCCGTTTCGCCATGACCTGCTGTGTACAGGATATCCAGTTCGTCGGTTTCCCCTGCGTTTACGAGAACTACAAGGCGCTGGAGCAGCGCTCCTGGGTCATCGTGACCGCCCGGGTGAATTACAAGTTCCACAACATCTATCGCGGCAAAGGCCCCGTGCTGACCGCCCTTTCGGTGGAGCCGGGCCACAAGCCGCTGAACGATGTGGTCACCTTCTCCTGAACCCGCCGCACAGCCGGAGACCTCCGGCCCACAAGCGCCCCTCTGCGGGCCGCATGAATACTCTGCTACAAGGAGGACAAAGCATATGAAAACTCTGTTTCGCATTCTGGGCACGGTTGCAGCCGTGGCCGTCACCGGTGCCGCCATCGTGGTGCTGGACAAGCTGCTGAACGACAAGGACCCGCTCCACGTCGAGGAGGTCGAGTTCCCCGAACCGGCCGAGGACGACCCCGAGGCCGCCGCGCAGACCGCCGAGGCCTACGCCGCCGCCGAGGCTGCGGACGCCGA
>JBJERT010000134.1:3726-7340 GCA_051882435.1 Faecalibacterium sp. | reverse complement strand
TTGTCCGGCGTCCACAGGTCGTCGCTGTCCAGAAACGCGATGTATTTTCCCGAGGCTCTGCGGAGCGCCTCGGTCCTTGCAGCAGCCGGGCCTCCATTCTGTGCCAGGCATCCGTAATGGATCCGTGGTTCCTGTGCGGCGAGCTGCTCCACGATTGTGCGCGTATCGTCGGTGCTGCAATCGTCCACGATCTGAAGCTCCCAGTCCGTCACGGTCTGAGCGATCACAGACCGGACAGAGTCCGCGATATAGGCTCCGCAATTATAGGTCGGCATGATAACGCTGACCAAAGGTGTCCCTGCCTTCAAAATGTCCTGCCTTTCCGTCCTTGCTTTTTATGTTCCGAGCGTACCTTTATTTCATCGCGTTCGTTTTTCCTTCTTCCACGCCTTCCGTACTTTCCGGGATAAACAGGATCTTCACCGTTGCGAACATGATGCGGATATCCTCTACGATGCTGGGGCGAAGGATGTACAGCAGGTCCATCCGCAGCTTATCGTCCGGGGTCGTATTATACTTTCCGTATACCTGTGCATATCCGGTCAGGCCCGCTTTGGCCAGCAGCCGCAGTTTGAACTCCGGCAGGACCTGGGCATATTCCTCGGTCAGCTCCGGCCGTTCCGGGCGCGGGCCGACGATGGACATATCGCCTTTCAGAATATTCAGGAGCTGCGGCAGCTCATCCAGGCGCAGCTTACGGATCCAACGCCCCACTGGTGTGATGCGCGGGTCGTTCTCACCGGTGGAGAGGCGGGCGACACCGTCGCTTTCCGCATTCACCCGCATGCTGCGGAATTTCAAGATATGGAAATGACGTCCATTCTGTGTCAGACGTTCCTGGCGGTAGAACACCGGCCCGCCATCATCCAGCTTGATGGCTGCCGCCACCAGCAGCAGGACCGGCGAGAGCAAAAGCAGCGCCGTTCCCGAGAGCAGGATATCCATCAGGCGTTTGACGATCGTATAGAGCAGCTTGGGGGAGTAGCCGTCCATCCGCAGCAGCGGGGTGTGGAACATCGTAATGGATCTTGCGCGGCTGGCGATGATCTCGCTGATGAGCGGCAGACGGTAGACCGTAATGCTCTGGAACGCGCAGAGCTGCATCACCGCCCAGGCATTCGAGGTATGCAGCAGGAAGATCACGTCGATGCCGCGCAGATTTTCCACCGGGTCCTTCAGCAGCGCTTCGGTGGTCAGGATATCGACCAGCTCAAACTTCTTTTCAAAGCCTTTCAGCCGCGAAAGCTGGACAGCCTCCTCCCGGCTGTTCGCAACGATCAGGGTGCGCTTGGGCGGAAAGTGCCGATAGTACCACCGATGGGCAAACAGCGACCACAGCGTGGAAAGCAGAAACTGAAGGGGAACGACTACAAGGAATCGGGGCAGATTCGGGAACGCGCCCATGACCATCCAGAGGATGAGGAATCCAAACGCATCCGTCACCAGAGCGGCAAGCATCTGGCTGTAAATGATCTCATGGATGCGCCCCACATCCAGCAGAAAGGCGTCATATACCCGCCCGAATACGACATACAGAGCTGCGACCGACAGGAGCAGCAGGCATTTGGTCTGCATCGACACCAGCTGCTGCGCCCCGCCATAGAGCAGAAGCCAGACAAACAGAAAGGGTGAGATCATAAGAAGAATGTTCAGCAGCTTGATAAATCGCAAGGTCCAGTTTCTTGTCTGCATTTTGTGCGCTCCCATCTTTTGCGGTCCCGCTCCTCCGCGGGACCGATCCATCTGTTTTTTCGGCAAGGACAGGCGTTATTCCAGTCTCCAGTTCTCCTGGATCCGGTAGAACAGGCAATAGACGCCATATCCAAGGATCGCTCCCAGCGAGTTCGCTATAATATCATCGATATCGCAGAAGCCCAGATGTGTGATCAGCTGGGTCCCTTCGATCACAGTGGAGACCACGATGCCTCCCAGCAAAGCAAAGCCAAACCGGGAAAGATGCTTCGGGTCGATGCGGGGAATAAAGTAGCCAAAGGGCACAAACAGCAGGATGTTCAGGAGATCATGCCCCAGCGGCACGAGGGACCGTTCTTCGATGGCCTGTGACAGCCCCTGAAACGGTGTGATGATAAACTGGTTCGAAGGCTTTGCGCCCAGACGGGAGAACAGTGTCAGATACAGCACCACGCCGAACCAGAGCAGAAAGAGGGCCAGTCCGGTCCGGTCGATGGTATCCCGGTGTCCTGCCAGATACCGGACAAAGACCGCGAGGGTCAGCAGGACCAGCACCCCCACCGCGAAATAGAGGATCAGCGGATCGTAGCCAAACAAAACGTAGATCATGGCAATGACGCCCACCACCAGCAGATACATCAGCGAGACCACGATATCCAGCACCATAAGGTCCCGCTGGTAGTGGTGGTGATAATAGCGCCGTTCCTGAACAAAAAGCGCGTTGATCGCCTGGACCAGCGCGCCGCCGACCGCAGCCAGCAGGATCACCGCAAGAACGATATAAACAGACATCTCTTTTCCTTTCCTCACGACATCGGGTCTTCTTCGTGGTTTCCCGCATCCTCATCCTGCGGGACCGGCTCTGCCGGGTCATACGGTATCTCATCCGCATCCGTTGACTGCAGGGAAGCCTCTTCCTGGACTGACAGAGACTTTTGTCCCTGTTCCTGCTCCCACTCTTCCCATTGACGCTCCAGCTCGCTCTTTTTCTCTTTTCTGCGTCGACGGGATGGCACGCTCTTGCGGGGGCGTTCCCCGTATCCATAATAATCGGAGCGTTCCTTTATCTGGAGCGACTTGACGCCGTTGACGATGCAGCCCAGGATCGGCATGCCGGATTTATCGATGCGGTACAGCGATTCCCGGATGCGGCCCATATCGGTGCCGTCGAAGCGGAGGATGAACAGCACCGCATTGACTACACGGTTCAGGCCCATCGTATCCGCCACCTGGCCCACCGGCGCGGTGTCGATCAGGACGACATCATAGTCGGAGCGCAGCTCCTGGATCAGACCGCAAAGCTCATCATCCAGCGGCAGCGGCTTGCCCTCCAGAACGGTGGGCAGCAGATCCAGCGTACCGGTCAGATGGGTGATCGCCTCCTGCGCGTCGGTATCGCCGCGGTACAGCGCATTCAGGGAGTGGCTGTAATCGACTCGCTTCAGGAACATGCCGCCCAGCCGGGGATTCCGTGTATCGAGGTCGATCATCAGCACCTTCATCCCCAGATCCGAGAGCTGGACCGCAAGGTAAGAAAGGACCGTCGTCTTGCCCTCATTCTGCGCAGCCGAGGTCACATAGACGCAGGCGTTCGGGACCGAGCGGAACCGCTTTTGCAGGATATGCGCGATGGCCGCATAGTTGTCCATCACGATGGGGTCGTTTTCTTCCCCGTCCTCCTCCGACTGATAAAGAAGGCTCCGCTTTTTGCGGAAAAAGTTCTTTCGCTCGGGGATCTCGCCCAGAAGCTCCATCCCCAGCTGGTCCTCCACATCGCGGATGTTCAGCAGGGTGGGATGGAGCAGCAGCTCCAAAACCGCCAGACCCGCGCCCATCATCGCGCCCAGGACCGCCATATAGATCCAGATGCTGGCATTCAGGCTGCCGCCGATGATGTATTTGGAGCTTGGGTCATTGATGAC
>JBJERT010000134.1:0-3626 GCA_051882435.1 Faecalibacterium sp. | reverse complement strand
GTTCCTCTTTTTCCGCGCGCTTCCGGCGGATCACATACACCGCGATGGCCACCAGACCGCCCAGGACCAGCGCCAGCAGCACCAATACGCCAAGATCCGCGGTCGTCCACTGGGTGAAATAGAAATTCTGCATCTCCACGGTCTTCTGGACCAGGATCGTCTCCGCCTTGTCCATATTTCCGTTTCGGACCACACGGTATTCGCCGGGTTCCAGACCTTCGATCTGCTGTTCCAGAGCGGAGGTGTTCCAGGCCTTGACCAGCGTGCCGTCGGCGGTATACAGGGCTACATTCACATCCGAGACCAGCCCGCGGAACAGCTTGCTGCGGACGCCGATGGCCACGCGCACGATGGCATTGGTCACGGTCAGCTCGCTGACCGCTTTTCCGTCGATATAGCCCCGGCTGTCCACGCGGATCAGGTGGTCGAGCGTATCTTTTTCGTAGTTCTGCAGGACCGTCGCCTGCTGCAGATGATAGGTGGTGTTCGCGTTCAGGTCTGTCACCGCAATGCGGCCGCCTTCGTCCGTGGTCAGGCGGCGGCTGGTCTTGCCGTCTCCCGACGTCAATGTAAACGTCACACCGGCGAGGCCCTTGCCCTGATACAGCGCATCGACCAGCATAAAGTTGACCGTGGTCTTTTGCTCGGACAGCTCGGTCAGCGCCGGTTTGACGCCGTTGCTGCTCTTTTGCACCACCACCGAGGGCGTGGTCTCCAGCGCGGCATACGCCTGCGGGACCGTCGTCTGCTGCAGCTGGTATTCGCCCAGATAGAGCTGCTTGCTCTCGCCATAGCCGGTATCATCCAGCACGATGGTATCCACGATCTGGCCCTGACGGCAGCGCACCGTGCCGTCCTGCGTCACGATATCCTGCGACGCGATGACGTTGAACGCCGCGCCGCCCAGCTTCCGGCCGGTCTCCTGATCCTTGAGCTGGACCCGGATGATGCTCCGGGACGGATAAAGCGCGACCGTCACGATATAGGGGTCCGGCCAGTCATGGGATTCTTCTACCGTAAAAGCTACCTTGTCCGCTGCGTCGTAGCCCTTGATGAGCGTCAGGTCGTGGAGGTAATAGCTGCCCAGAAAGATCTTTTCCGGCAGATAGAACACACCGTCGGCAGTGGTTTGATAGCGTGTAAAATCGACCTTGCTGGGATAATACACGCTCAGCGTCTGGAGGATATCATTATAGGAGTACAGCTCATACTCCATCCCTTTGCGCTTGATGGTCTGCCCGGTCTCGCCGTCCACGACCTGAACATAGACCGCCGCCTTGTCGAGGCCGGTCCCTTCGCCCGCGCCGGGGTCGGGGTCGTCGTATTCGCCGGGATCGTCATAATCGCCCCGGCCCCCGTAGCCGCCGCCTCCACCGCCGCCGTCATCGGGGTCATACTCGTCAAATTCCTTGTCGTCGTCATCGTCGTCGTTAGCGCCATAGCCATAATGACCGCCGTCGTCCGTATCGTAATGCGTCGCGTTGCTGGAACCGGCGTACTCATCGATGTACTCCTCATCCGGGATACGAATCAGGTAAAGGATCAGCAGCAGCACGATGAGCAGCACGCACAACAGCAGACCGATCAGGATATCCGACATGGACTCCCAATAGCTGATCTCCCCGTACTGCTTTTTTCGTTTTGATCTCATCAAAGCTCTGCTTCCTTTTCAAATTCGTCGATGCTGAGGGGTTTATAATAGTAACTGCCCTGTCCTTCCGTAAAGCCGGCGCGCTTGAGGCGGGTGATCTGCTCGGTGTTTTCGACGCTCAGCGCCATGATCTCCACCTTGAGCTTGCGCGCCTGATTGAAGATCGCGGTCAGGGTCTCCTGGCTCTTGCTGCCCAGGAAGGCCAGATTCAGGTTCAGCTCATCCGCATGGGACTGTTCCATCATGTTCAGCGCGATGAAGTCGCCGTCAAAGCCGTCGATCGCGACCTTGAATCCCATCTGACGCAGCGCAGTCTCCACCTCGAGCGTCGCCGCGGGATTCTGGACATAGGCATTTTTGCCGATCTCGATCTGTACGCTGCGCGGCGGCACACGATAGCGCTCCAGAAGGCCGGTAAAGAAGGCCGCGACATCCATGGCCAGAAGGTCTGTCTTGGAAATATTGACCGCGATGGGCAGCGGCCGCACACCGGAATCGATCCAGCGGCGGACGGTCTTGAACACTTCTTCCCAGATGTACTGATCCAGCCGGGTGATGTAGCCGTTGCGCTCCAGTACGGGCACAAAATCAGCGGCAGAGAGCATTCCATATTTTTCGCTGTTCCAGCGCACCAGCGCCTCTGCCGCCACGATCTTCCGGGTCTGAAGGTCCACGCGGGGCTGAAGGTAAAAAATAAACTCCTTCTTTTTCATGCCGGCCAGGATCTGCGGCATGAGGATCTGCTCGTTGGCTGCGCCCTGCGGCGATGCGCCTCCCGCCGCGCCGGTATATTTCGGCATCCGGTCCAGCTTTTCCTTGATCTCCCGCATATCCCGCTGCTGGGCGCTGCGGAGCTGTTTTTCCGCTTCGGGAACGACCATTCGGTGGAAATATTCGCAGAACACGCCGTACTCCCGCAACAGCGTGTTCCAGATGATACGATAAAAGATATTGAACAGGATCGACAGGATCACGCCCGCGATGGAGGTATAGAACGCCGTCTCGATACCGGAAAGCAGCATGGAGACGCTTTCCAGCGCAGCCTCCACCGAGCTGAAGCCGATGCTGCTGATGCCCATCAGCAGGCCGACGAAGGTGCCGATGATGCCCAGACCGGTCAGGATGCCCGGGACCTGAACGACCAGGCCCTGCCATGTACGCAGCGATAAGGTGTCCTCGCTGATCCAGTCCTCAATGTCGCTGATGATCTCGCCGCCTTCTTTCTGCTGCTCGGCCTCGTCCCGGTACAGCAGGAACAACTCGTCCAGATCCTTCTGGCGGAACGGCGCGTCCAGCTTGAAAACGGCATACCAGGTATCCGCGGTCTGCACCTCCAGCGCCTGGTCGATGTTCTGCCGCGCATTGGAAAAGCCCGCCGCGAGCTGCATGCCGGGCATCAGTCCCATGGTATAGCCCATCACCAGAACGCCGCACATGACCAGCAGGATCAGCATGGACAGCGTATCCGGGGCAAGCGCGGTCAAAATACCTGCGGCAGCCAGCAGGACTGCCGCCACCGCGATCATTTGTTTTCTCACAAAAAGCTCCTTCTATTGTGTAAGAATGTCCGCAAAGGTCAAAAATTTCAGCGGAACAAAGGGCCTGCTCACAGCCCGATCTTATGTTCAGGGCGCCAGACTGTCTTTGATGATCCGACGCACCGTTTTTTCCGAATACCCATATTTGATCGCCAGCGTTTTTATATTGGTCCCATCATACTCCTGCACAATGATCTGCTGGATCTTGGCGGAGTTGAAAAACCGCATAGGAAAGCTGATCTGCTGTCCTTTGAACATCTGGTAGATCTGCATCGCCGCATCCATCCCCATCTTTTCACTGATCTCCCGATAAACATTGTTCAGCAGTTCGGGCTTCTGCTCTGTCATGCAAACCACCTCTTTCGACAATTTTAGCGGATATGCTTTCTCAAGTAAAATCTCAATGTCCTTGTATTTGTCCATCTATTTTTCCTCAG
>JBJERT010000133.1:0-7364 GCA_051882435.1 Faecalibacterium sp. | reverse complement strand
TTCCGACAGCGGCGCAGCCCGCGTCTATGCCTGGCGCAGAGCCGGAACCGGAAAAGATGGATGCGCTTTTTTCTCCGCTTCGGGGGGAAGCTGGACCATCCGAGCTGACAGAGCCGCAGGCCGCTGCATGGCCTCCCGCTCCGGGCTACGGGGAAACGGCGCTGGAACATCGGACGGAAGGTCCCCTTCCGGTGGAAGCGGATGCCCTTGTCACAGGAAACGCGGGCGGCGCAGAGCCTGCCGCCCTGTTATGGCTGGGAGAAAAAATCGCGGGGAATGCCGCACGGGAGCTTGCAAAAATGCAAAGGGTCTCCGCTGGCCGGAGGAGCCTGTCGGGAACGGCTCTGTCCCGTCAGCCGCGGGCGGTTTCCATGACGGTTTTGCCGTTCTCCGGCGGTCAGCCGACGCGGTCTTTTGGAATGGCAGGTCCTCTGCGGCCCGGAGCATCCGGCACAGCAGGGGCGCGGATGGGGACGCTCCCGGAGGAGCTGATCTATACCAGCCCGGAGCAGTCGGCAGAGCCGTCCTCAGCGGCGGCCGGGGCGGAGGGCCTCGCCCGGACGCTGGACCGCCTGCTGAGGGCGTCGGAGACGATGCGCCCGCGGGAGCTTCGCACCCTGAGCTGGAAAATTGGGCAGAACAGCCCTTCGGAGCGGGAAATGAGGCGCCTTTCCGGGTCGGCAGCGACGCCGCATCCCGCAGAGCTGCCGACGCTTCGATACCAGACCGGCAGGCCGGAGCCGGAAACGATCTCCCCGCCGCGGGGAGCGGCCCGTCCGGCAGGGGCGGAGGATACGCTGGAGGGCCAGCGGGTCTATCCTGTGCTCTCCATGGAGTACAGCAGTCCGTTGGACCGCATGGAGGAGCAGATCCAGACGGCGGTCGCCCGCCAGATGGAGCTGTCCGCCCGGCCCATCGGCACGCAGACCGGGGCGGGGCAGTATATGGCTGCAAAGGCTTCCCCTGGCGGCATCAAAACGCTGGATCAGATGTCCCCACCGCCCGCGTCCGGGCAGATGGTGTGGCAGAATCCCTATCTGCGCGCCGCGCCCTCTGAAATGACCTATCGCCAGAAAAAGCAGCCGCCGGAGCAGCCTGTTTCGGCGCCGCGTCCGCAGCCGCTGCGGGTGAGCGATGCGGAGCTTCGCCGCATGGCGGATCAGGTGTACCGCATGGTCAAGGACGCCATCCGGCAGGAGCGCCGCAGAATGGGCCTTTGAGCCGGAGCGGCGGCATCCCCAAAACAGAACCGGTGCCGGCCCGCGCGGAGGTGTGGGCTATGCGGAAAGGAGGCGCAGACCGTGCATGTCGGCGTGAACAACATCAACCTGCTCTGCCCGGTGGCCAAGCTGAAGATCAAGAATCTGAGCAGCAAAAAATCCTTTTCGGTGCTGTACAATCCCCAGTCCTACAGCATCGAGCGCGGGGTCCGGTACAGCGAACAGGCTGGCCTGGATACCAATGCTCCCAGCGTGCAGTTCATCAACGGCTCGGCCGAGACGCTGCACATGGAGCTGTTTTTCGATTCCTTTTCAGCCGGTGCGGAGGTCGGCGGCTCTTTGGCTGACCGTGCCAAATTCACCGGCAACAGTGCGCTGCCCTCGGCGGCAAAGCAGCTCGATGTCCGCAAGTATACCAGCAAGGTCTATGACCTCATGCTCATCGACCCCAGTCTGCACGTGCCGCCGCTGCTCAAGCTGGAATGGTCGTCCCTGCAGTTCGAGGGGCATCTCATCTCCTGCAAGCAGAATTTCACCAAGTTCAATGAACGCGGTGTGCCGGTGCGCGCAAAGCTGGACTGCGTTTTTCGTCAGTACATCAAGCCCAGCGAGATCGCAAAGCTGGAACCGGTGGGTTCCCCGGATACGGCCAAGTTCCGCACAGTCTGCGAGGGCGATTCCCTGTGGGCCATCGCGGCGCGGGAATACGGCCAGAGCAGCCTGTGGCGGGAGATCGCGCGGGTCAACGGCATCGAGAATCCGCGTCAGCTCGAGACCGGCATGGTGCTCCAGATCCCGGCGCTGTGAGAGGTACAGGAAAGGAGAGCCAACACGATGAGCGGTTTTGATGCCAGCGGGTCGTATTCCTTCGCCAGCCTGGAGAAAAAATACAGCAGCTTTCTTTCCCCTACGGTGCGGATCGAGGTCGGCGGCTTCCAGCTGGGCAGCGGCGCGATCCCGGTCACGGAGGTCCGGGTGGAGCTGACCACCGAGAACCGGGCCGGGAGCTGTCAATTCACGCTGGATTCACTCTATGATTACGAGACCGGCAAATGGTCCAAGGGTCTGCTGGAGAGCATCGATGTTGCCCAGCTCGTTGAGGTGGAGCTGGGCTATGCCGAATCCCAGAAGCGGGTCTTTTACGGCTATGTGGACCGCTACCGGGTGGAATATACGGCCTCCGGCGCGCCCCGCCTGACGGTATACGCGCTGGATGGACTGGGGGTCCTGATGGCTGACCGCGAAAAGCTGGATTTCGGCCAGAAAAAGACCAATGACGTGGTAAGGGAGATCCTTTCCCGGTGCCAGGCCTCCGGCGCGGCGGAAAAGGTCTCCATGGATTCGCTCCCCGTGTTCGAAGCACCTCTGCTCAAGGAAAAGGGATGCAGCTCCTACGAGTTCCTGTGCCGGATGGCAGAGATGAGCTTTATGAACTTCTGCATCATCAATGGGGAGCTGATGTTCAAAAACCTGATGAAGAATACCAAAACACTGCTCACGCTGACCATCGGGCAGGATCTTCAGGAGTTCAGCCGGGAGGTCAGCTTCAACAGCAGCACGGTCGGCTCGGTCACGGTCATCAGCTGCGGCTCGGTGGACAAAAAAGAGCTGCGCGGCGTGGCCCACAGCCCCAGCCGCTTTGGTGCATCGGGCAAGACCGGCGCCGAAAAATGGGCCGCGCTGGGGGAGGCCTCCAATAAGGATATCGTGATAAACTCGCTCCAGACCGAGCAGGAATGCGAGCAGATCGCCCAGAATATCCTGGATGGCATGAGCCTGGGCTTTTCGGCGGGCGGCGGGCGCTGTCTGGGTCTGCCGGAGCTGTGCCCGGGACGCTATGTGGAGGTCAAGGGTCTGGACAAGGCTGCGAACGGCAGCTATTTTGTGACAAAAGTGACCCACACCTTTTCGGAGAGCGGGTATACGACAGAATTTGAGGTCAAGGGGTTTCGCAGTAAATGAACAGCCGATACGATCCGTTTTCCAATACCTTCGCGCTGGACGAGCTTCAGAAAAGCATGCAGCGGGTGGGTCTGACGCTGGCCAAGGTGACCAATATCACCGACCCGAAGGAGCTGAACCGGGTGCGCTGCCGCCCTGTCGCAGGGGAGAGCGAGACGGACATCCTGGAGACCGACTGGTGTCCGGTGGTGCAGCCGCTTTCCGGCAAGAGCTGCGGACAGTATTTCATGCCCAGCGTGGACGATCTGGTGCTGCTGGCCTATCTGAACGGCGACCCGCACTGTCCCTATGTGGTGGGCGGCGTCTGGAATCAGGACTCTGCCGCGCCCTATACCCTCAAGGAGGGCAAGAACCTGAACTTTTCGATCCGAACACCGGGCGGCTCGGAGCTGCTGTTCTACGACGAAAAGGAGAAGGAGACCATCACCCTGAAAACGCCAAAAGGCGCACAGCTCAAGCTGGATGACGCCGGGCAGGAGGCTACCCTGCGGGACCCGGAAAGCAAGAACAGCCTCAAGATGAACTGGAAGGACGGCGGGATCACGCTCCATGCGGAAAAAAAGCTGGTCCTTTCCGCGGGCGATACCACCATCACGCTGGAAAGCTCCGGCGCGCTGACGGTAAAGGCCGGCGGCAAGATCGAGGTCAAGGGCGCGGAGATCGAGCAGACCGCCACCAACAGCTTCAAGGCCAAGGGCGCTTCCGCCAATGTGGAGGCGGACGGCAAGCTGACGCTGAAGGGCGCCTCGGCGGACCTGAAGGGCAGCGCGGGCGTGAACATCAACTGAAGCCGGAGGCCGGGAGGCCCCGGCCAGAGGAGGGGAGCAGATGGACAACAGGGATTTTCTGGGCCGCGGGCTGAGCTTCCCGCTCCGCCTGGACCCCCGGACGGGGCGCTTTGCGGTCAGCAGCCACGAGCAGAGCATCCGGGAATCGGTGGGCATCATTTTGGGCACCTATCGGGGCGAACGGGTCATGCGCCCGGAGTTCGGGGCGAACACGGCGGATTATGCCTTTGCTCCCTCGGATTCCTCGCTGCAGGAGAGCATCGCCTACGACCTGCAGCGGCAGCTCGTGCTGCAGGAGCCGCGCATCCGCGATATCGAAGTCACCTGTGAGGAGCCGTCCTGTCAGACCGGGACGCTGGTGGTGCATGTGGCCTACACAGTGCGCAGCACGAATAACCGCTTCAACCAGGTCTACCCGTTCTACACGCAGGGCAGGCAGCCGGAAGAGGAAGAATGACCTATGAAAGAACCCATCCTGGACACCCGGAACAAGGCGCAGATCATGGAGCAGTTTGCCCGTCTGGCGGCGGGATATCTGCCGGAGTGGCATTATGACGGTGACACCTCCGACCCGGCGGCCGCGCTGGGGGAGCTGTTCGGCGAGATGTTTTATCAGACGGTGGACCGCTTCAACGCGGTGCCGCAGAAGCTGCATACGGAATTTCTGAACCTTCTGGGGGTGGAGCGCGGCCCGCAGCATCCGGCGGCGGGCGTGATCCAGTTCCAGGTCCACGAGGGCGTGGAGGAGCGTGTAACCATCCCCGGGGGGACGATGGTCTACGCGCAGGATGAAAAAGACGAGAACATCGTATACGAAACGGTGCGGACGATCGAGGCGACACCCGCCCGGCTGGAGGATATCTGGTTCTCCAGCAAGGACGGCGCGGTGATCCAGCGGCTGGACCTGAGCCGTCCGCAGCCCTTTTTCCGTCCTGCAGAGGCGGAAAACCTGCAGATGCATCGGTTTTCCTTTGTGCAGAACGATGTCCTGCGCGGCAGTGTGCCCTGCCGGATCGAGGTGACGCTGGAGACCGCGAACCGCCAGCTCAGCGACCGTCTGGCCCAGCGTCTGGCAGATCCGGAGTTTGCGCGCTGGAGCTGGCCCGGCGCGGAAGGGCCGATTCCGTTCACCGAGGTCACGGCCAAAGACGGCGTCCTCTGCCTGCACAAGACCCAGACGGCTCCGCTGGTCCCCGACGAGAACGGCGACCTGTGGCTCGAATGCCGGATGCAGGCGGCCCCCGGCAGTGTGATCGTGGACGGCCTGCGGGTGCGCAGCATCTCAGATCAGCCCATCGCGGCGGAACGGCTGCTGCAGGGCGATATCCCCATCCGGCCGGAAGAGGGCGGGTACTGCTTCGGCCGCCGCCCGGCGGTCTATGACCTGTTCTATATCCGCTCCGACGAGGTGTTCAGCAAGCGGGGCGCACAGGCGCTGCTCCGGTTCGAGCTGGAGCCGGTGGTCTGGTCGCTGGTGCAGCCGGGGCCGCAGTACGATTTCACCCGCATGATCGTGGACAAGAAGGACACCGTGACCGTAAAAACGGACGATGTCTTTGTGCGCGGCGTCGTGTGGGAATATTATAATGGCATCGGCTGGACCGAGCTGCCGGTGCAGGGCAGCCGCAATCCCTTCTCCTGCCAGTCGGACGCGCCGCAGGAGCTGCGGTTCCGGGTCCCGTCCGATCTGTGCCCGGTGGAGCTGGAGGCGCAGGAGGGCCGGTATATCCGTGCCCGGGTGACTGCCATTGAAAATGAGTTTTCGCCTCTGCCGCGCTGGGTCGTCCCCCTGGTGCGGCAGGTGGAATGCAGCTGGCACTACGCCGAGCCTTGCCCGGTCCAGCGGCTGCGCACCCGGAACAATGCTTCTTCCGTCGAGCTGGAAACGACCGGTCTGCGGCAGTGGAACGCGGCACTGTATGCCAATTTTGAGGCGCCTGTCCCGGCGGAATATCTTCGCTTTGACCGCTCGCCGGACGGTCTGCCCATCGCGCTGACCTTCGACCTGCCGGGACATGCCGCCACCCGCAGCAAGATCCTGTTTGAAGCGTGGAATGGGACACGCTTCGAGCAGGTGCGGACGGTGGACGAGACCCGGAATCTGGAATATTCCGGCCAGGTCTATTTATATCTGCCGCAGCCCCTGCCCCGGGCGGTCTTTTTCGGGCAGGAAGGCTGCTGGCTGCGCATGAGCATGAGCGAGCTGCCCATCCATCAGGTGCTGCCGACGGTAGGCTCCATCCGGCTCAACACGGTCACGGCAGTGCAGCAGCAGCCGATGCCGGAGCAGCGGTTCAGCACCGGAAAGTCTACCGTGGGCCAGACCTTCCGCCTGCTGCAGGACGATGTGCTGCGCTGTGAGGTATGGGTGAATGAGAGCGGAGTGCTGCCCTCTGCAGAGCTGGCAGAGCTGCGGCAGAATGCCCCTGCAGAACTGCGGATCGAGCACAAGGGAGATCGGGAGCTTTGCTGGGTGCGCTGGCATCCTGTGGCGTCGCTGGCCCGGTGCGGCCCGGAGGAGCGGGCCTATGAGCTGGAGCCGGGCAGCGGGATGCTCCGGTTCGGCGACGGCCTGCATGGCCGCAGCCTGCCCTCCGGCTTTGAGACCGTCCGGGTGCAGGGGACTGTCGGCGGAGGAACGCGGGGCAACCTCCCCGCGGGGGCGGTCACGGCGTTTCTGGCGTCCATCCCCCACATCGCTTCACTTTCCAATATCACGCCCATGAGCGGCGGCGCGGATCCGCTGTCCCAGCGGGAGCTGGAAATGCTGGGCGGACGCCGCTTCCGCAACCGGGACCGGGCGGTCACGGCGCAGGACTATGAGGATCTGGTGCGGCTGCACTTTCCCCAGGTCCGTCAGATCCGATGCTTTTCCAGCATGGACGATACGGGCGTTTACCGTCCCGGACATCTCTGTGTGGTGGTGATGGGCGATACCCCGGATAACGACCGCGCCTCCTGGCAGCTCTGCCGGGAGATCCGCGACCTTCTGGAAAAGCGGTGCGACTGCACACTGGCAGGTACCGGAAGGGTCCATGTCCGGTCGTCGGTCAGCATCACGCTGAATGTGAATATTCAGATATCCCTGAACGATTTTGAGCTTGCCGCCCAGACCCAGCAGGAGGTGGCGGCGGCGCTGGAGGAGCGGATCGAAACGGTCTGGCGCAGCCGGGGCATCGGCAGCCAGATCGAGCTGCATGAGCTGTATACCGCGGTCAAGCAGGTCCCGAACGTGGGGGCGATCCAGCAGCTTCTGGTGGAGGGCGTGTGGTACGAGAACGGTGTGCGCCGGGTCCGCCCCATCGAGGAGGGCGAAGTGCATCCCTTTGCCACGGTAAAGAGCGGACTTCATACGGTCCGCATCGGATAGACGGGACCGATATTTTTGTGAAAG
>JBJERT010000132.1:0-1606 GCA_051882435.1 Faecalibacterium sp. | reverse complement strand
GGCAAGGTAGCCATGGTGGGCGACGGCATCAACGACGCCCCCGCCCTGACCCGGGCAGATGTCGGCATCGCCATCGGCGCGGGGGCGGACGTCGCGCTGGACGCCGCCGATGTGGTACTGATGGATTCCCGCCTTTCGGACGTGCCCGCTGCCATCCGCCTGAGCCGCGCCACCCTGCGGAACATCCATCAGAATCTGTTCTGGGCGTTTTTCTATAACGCCATCGGCATCCCGCTGGCGGCAGGTGTGTTCATCCCGCTGGGTCTGACGCTGGACCCCATGTTTGGTGCGGCGGCGATGAGCCTGTCCAGCTTCTGCGTCGTGAGCAACGCGCTGCGTCTGAACTGGTTCGACCCTCACAGCAGCAAAAAAGACCATCCCGGCAGAGGCCGCGCGAAATCAGCCTCCCCTGCCCTGTCCGCTGCGGCCCGATCCGATCGACCGCTGGCCGCGGAGGCTGCCGCTCAGCCCCAGCCTGAACCTGAAACGGAGGAAACGACTATGACAAAAACTATGAAAATCGAAGGCATGATGTGCGGCCACTGTGAGGCGCGTGTCAAAAAAGCGTTGGAGGCACTGCCCGGCGTAGAGCAGGCTGTGGTCAGCCATTCGGCCGGTACGGCTGTCGTGACGCTGAACAGCACCGTGCCCGATGAAACACTGAAGTCCGCTGTGGAAGCACAGGATTACCCCGTGCTGGGCATCGAATGATCCTTTTGCCTTTTTGAGACAGAACGGAGCCTCAACACAAAGAGCCGCAGGGAACAACGACGTCCCTGCGGCTCTTTTTTATTCTGTTGCCAGCGGCCCGGCTTCCTGCTGCCAGAAGCTCCCCAGAGGGCCGATATACCCCTTGCCCCAGGGCTTGGGCCTGCCGCAATAATGCACGATCACCGTGTTGCGGCGCACCCAATCCTGATCTATGCGGTCCTTCAGATGCTCGGTATTCCAACGCAGATATTCTTTATCGGAAAGATTGTAGAGGCGGCTGTCCAGCACACGGGACTGGTCTCCCAGCAGCGCCGTAAGAATATCCTGATCCGGCAGGATCAGCTTGTGGCGGTAGTTCTCCGCATAGGAACGGATCTCATCCAGGTGGACCAGCTCACGCAGACGGGCCAGGTCGAGCAGAAGAACGCCCGAATTGAGATAGCGCACCTCCTGTTCCAGGCCCAGACGCACCTGATTGAGTTTGTCAAGTGCATGCCTGGTATGACTGCATGCCATGAAGGCGGCGCCTTCGAAGGGCAGGTCATACAGTTGTGCCAGCGGATTGAGGATAACGGTGTCTACATCCAGATACAGGATGCGATCCAGTTCCGGCGGGAGCAGCAGCGGCGAGGCCAGCCGGTAGTAGATCTGGACCGGATAGCGGTCTGTTTCCGGGAAGCCCTCGAACAAACTGTCCGGCACCTGCACAAAAGTGCATTTATCGGCCGGGCGAAGCGCATGGAGCATCCGCGCCTCGTCCTCTGCCGTAAGGTCAGAGTGCAGCACATAAACCGCATAGGAACTCTCACCGCCGTTTTTCAGAATGGAGCGCATACAGCACTCCCACAGCGGGACAAAAGAGTGGTTGATGGAAAACAACAGATTCATCAAGGAA
>JBJERT010000131.1:0-7395 GCA_051882435.1 Faecalibacterium sp. | reverse complement strand
GCCCGGCTGAACATCGCCCGGCAGCACATGGAACATCTGACTGGGCTGGCGTCCCGGCTCCATGCGGACAGCATGGACGACCTGCTGCGAATTTATGAGCTGACCGACCGGCTGGAGGTCTGCAAGGCGGTCATTGCGCACCTGGCCGCACGGCACGAGACCCGCTGGCCCGGGTTCGGCATCGACCGCGACCACCCGGAGCCGGACCCGACAGAGGAAAGCTATGTCAATTCCCGCATCGTCAACGGAAATCTGGAGATCCTGCGCAGACCGCTGGTCCGAGAGGAGGAAGTGTATGAGCATCCGCATTGAACCCGCGATGTGCATCGGCTGCGGCCGCTGTGCGGACGTCTGTCCCGGCAACCTGCTGCGGCTGGACGAGGCGCCCAAAGCCGTCATGCTCCATCCACAGGACTGCTGGGGCTGTACCGCCTGCCTGAAGGAGTGCCCCACCGGAGCGCTGCAATATTTTCTGGGCGCAGACCTCGGCGGGCAAGGCAGCACCCTGTCCGTCCGGGAAAGCGGAGGCATCAGCCACTGGCGCATCACCCGCCCGGACGGCACCGTTCTTGCGCTGGACGTAAACAAAAAAGATCCCAACCAATATTAAGGAGGTACGACCTGTGGCAAAAAGATCTCATCTGGACGAGCTGGAAGCCGAGGCCATTTACATCATCCGGGAAGTGGCGGCGGAATGCGAAAAGCCCGTTATGCTCTACTCCATCGGCAAGGACAGCTCGGTCATGCTGCATCTGGCCCTGAAAGCCTTTTATCCCGAAAAGCCCCCGTTCCCTTTCCTGCATATCGACACCACATGGAAATTTCATGAGATGATCGAGTTCCGGGATCGCATCGCCAGAGAACTGGGCATCCAGATGCTGGTCTACACCAACGAGGAGGGTGTGCGGCAGGGGGTCAATCCGTTCGACCACGGATCCGCCTACACCGACATCATGAAAACACAGGCCCTCAAGCAGGCGCTGAACCAATACGGCTTTACCGCGGCCTTCGGCGGCGGGCGGCGCGATGAGGAAAAGTCCCGCGCAAAAGAGCGGATCTTCTCCTTCCGCAATACCGCGCAGGCATGGGACCCCAAGAACCAGCGCCCGGAGATGTGGAAACTGTACAACACCCGCATCAAAAAAGGCGAGAGCATCCGGGTGTTTCCCCTCTCCAACTGGACGGAAAAGGACATCTGGCAGTACATCCGCCGGGAAAACATTGAGATCGTTCCGCTGTACTTTGCCGCCGAGCGCCCGGTCATTGAGCGGGACGGCAACCTCATCATGGTGGATGATGACCGCCTGAAGCTGCGTCCCGGGGAGAAGATCGCGTACAAAAAAGTGCGGTTCCGCACCTTGGGCTGCTACCCCCTGACCGGCGCGGTGGAATCGGATGCCGACACGCTGGATGAGATCATCGACGAAACGCTGGCCGCTGTGGAATCCGAACGGACCAGCCGCGTCATCGACCACGAGGAAGCCGGCAGTATGGAGCGCCGGAAAAAGGAGGGCTATTTCTGATGAAAGGCTTGCTCAAATTTATCACCTGCGGCAGCGTAGATGATGGCAAATCCACCCTGATCGGCCATATCCTCTATGATGCCAAGCTGCTGTACGCAGATCAGGAAAAGGCTCTGGAGCTGGATTCCAAGGTGGGCAGCACCGGCGGTGCGATCGATTACTCCCTGCTGCTGGACGGCCTGATGGCCGAGCGGGAGCAGGGCATTACCATCGATGTGGCCTACCGCTACTTTACGACGGACCACCGCAGCTTTATCGTAGCCGACACTCCGGGCCATGAGGAATACACCCGCAACATGGCCGTAGGTGCTTCCTTCGCGGAACTGGCGGTGATCCTGGTGGATGCCAGTCAGGGGCTGCTGGTGCAGACCCGCCGCCATGCCCGTATCTGCGCACTCATGGGCATCCGGCACTTCGTCTTTGCCGTCAACAAGATGGACCTTGTAGGCTACCGCGAAGCCCGCTTCCGTGCCATTGCGGAGGATATCCAAACGCTGGCGGAAGAGCTTTCCCTGGGCAGCTACATCGCTGTCCCGGTCTCGGCTACTGTGGGCGACAATGTGACCATCCGCTCAGAAAAGATGCCCTGGTACACCGGCCCGGTGCTGCTGGAGCATCTGGAAAATGTGGATGTTTCGGATGACCTTCAGGAACAGGGCTTTTATCTGCCGATACAGCGCGTCTGCCGCCCGGATCACACCTTCCGCGGCTTTCAGGGTCAGATCGAAGCGGGCACCCTCTCGGTGGGCGATCACGTTCGCAGCCTGCCCAGCGGCGAACAGGCACATATCAAAGCCATCTACATCGGCAACAAGGCAGTCCAGCAGGCCCAGCAGGGCGACCCGGTCAATGTCCAGTTGGACAAAGAGGTGGATATTTCCCGCGGGTGCGTGCTGGAAAACGGTGCAGACCTCAAAGTAAACGATACCGTCAAAGCCACCCTGCTCTGGATGGACAACGAGCCGCTGACGACCGGAAAAGACTTTTTCGTCAAGCTGGGCACAAAGCTGATCCCCGGCACGCTGAACCGGATCGAATATGCCATCGATGTGAATACCGGCGAGCATAAAGCAGCGGCTTCTCTCCGCAAAAACGAGATCGCACTGTGTACGCTTTCTTTCGTGGAACCGGTCGTGCTGGACACCTTTGCCCATCACCGTACCATGGGCGAGTTGATTTTGATCGACCGCATCAGCAATATGACCTCTGCTTGCGGCGTGGTCACACAGGTCGGAAACGGTCGGCAGGAGCACAGCACTGGCCGCGCCGCCTTCGACACCCGCCTGCTGCACGGCAGCGGCGTCCCGCTCTACGAGCATGGCGCCACCCTGCCGGGCATCAGCCAGAGTTCGGCATTTGCCTATCCCTCGCCGGAAAAGCTGGAGCAGGTCTTTGCAGGGCGCGCACCGGGCTTTGCCTATACCCGGATCGGCAATCCCACAGTCGCCGCCTTTGAGCAGCGCATCAACGCACTGGAAGGCGGTGTGGGTGCAGTGGCCTGTGCTTCCGGCATGGCGGCCGTCACCGCTGCGCTCCTGAATGTTCTCCGGGCAGGCGACGAGCTGATCACCGCCAACAGTCTGTTTGGCGGGACACTGAATCTGCTGCGGGACTTGGAAAACTTCGGCATCGTGACGCACTTTGTGGACGAACTGACCCCCGAAAAGGTCGCTCCGCTGCTCAATGAACATACCCGGGCCGTCTTTGGCGAGGTCATCAGCAACCCGGCTCTCCGCGTTCTGGACATCCCGGCGCTGGCCGAATTTGTCCACGGCAAGGGCCTGCCCCTCTTCGTGGACAGCACGACCGCAACGCCCTATCTGGTCGATCCCATTCGGCTCGGCGCGGATATCGTGATCCACTCTTCTTCCAAGTACATCAACGGCAGCGGCGATGCCGTCAGCGGCATCATCGTGGACGGCGGCACGTTCCGCTGGGATGCCGCCCGGTATCCCGGCTTTGCGGAATACCAGAAGTTCGGCCGGTTTGCCTACCTGTCCAAGCTGCGCAATGGTCTGTGGCAGGAATTGGGCGGATGCCTTGCCCCGATGAACGCTTATCTGAATATCATCGGGCTGGAAACGCTGGGCCTGCGCATGGAGCGTATCTGCTCCAATGCCCATGCTCTGGCAGCAGCCCTCAGCGGGCTGGAGGGCATCGAGGTGCGCTATCCGACCCTGCCCGGCTCGGACACCTACGACCTTGTCCAGCGGCAGTTTGGCGGCAAGGGCGGCGGCATCCTCACGCTCCGGGCGGGCAGCAAGGAGCGCGCCTATGCCCTCATCCATCATCTGAACTATGCAAAGATCGCGTCCAACATCGGGGATACCCGTACGCTGGTCGTCCACCCGGCCTCGACCATCTATCTGCACAGCACACCGGAAGCCATGCACGCCGCCGGGGTGTTCGACGATACGATCCGGGTCAGCGTGGGCATCGAGGCCGCAGCCGACCTGATCGCCGACTTTACCGGCGCGGTCAAAGGTCTGTGACCTGAAACCTGTCTGCATGGAAAACAAAAAGGAGGAACTACGATGGCCGTGGATTACAGCACCCTGAAAAAGGGCGGTTTCATGCGTCAGAAACAGAAAAACTGCTTTTCGCTTCGTTTGCGGAGCGTGGGCGGGCATCTGAGCGCGGAACAACTGGTAAAAATTGCAGAAGTCTCGGAGAAATACGGCGAGGGATATGTCCACCTGACCTCCCGTCAGGGCGTGGAGATCCCGTTTATCCATCTGGACCAGATCGACGAGGTCAAGAACGCGCTGGCAGAAGGGCAGGTCAGCCCCGGCGTCTGCGGGCCGCGTGTGCGCACTGTTACCGCCTGTCAGGGCAGTGCGGTCTGTCCCAGCGGCTGCATCGACACCTATGCGCTGGCACAGGAGATCGACGCGCGGTATTTCGGGCAGGAGCTGCCCCACAAATTCAAGTTCGGCATCACCGGCTGCCAGAACAACTGCCTGAAGGCCGAGGAAAACGATATCGGCATCAAGGGCGGCATCCAGGTCCAATGGAAAGAGGATGCCTGCATCCAGTGCGGCGTCTGCGTCAAGGCCTGCCGCACCAGCGCGATCGAACTGAAAGACGGCCGGATCACCATCGACCCGGCCCGGTGCAACGACTGCGGCCGCTGCACCAAGGCCTGCCCCACCAGTGCCTACGAGGAGACCCCCGGGTACATCGTTTCCTTCGGCGGGCTGTTCGGCAACACCATTTACAAAGGTGAACCGATCATTCCATTTATCCCGGAGCATGACCGGCTCCTGCGGGTGTGTGATGCGGCCATCACCTTCTTTGCTGAGAACGCCAAACCCGGCGAACGCTTCCGGTTCACCATCGACCGCGTGGGCGAGGAAGCGTTCCGCCAGAAGATCCTGGAGGCATACGAGCATGAATGAGCTGCATTTTGACGAGAGCGTAGATATCACAGACGTGGTCTGCCCTGTGACCTTTGTCAAGGCAAAGGTCGCTATCGAGGAGCTGGAGGACGGGCAGATCCTCGCCGTGCGGATGAACGACGGCGAGCCGGTGCAGAATGTGCCCCGCAGCCTCAAGGATGAAGGGCACAAAATCCTGAAACTGACCGACCACAAAGATGGGACCTACACACTGTATGTACAGAAAGCGGGAGATTGAATATGAAACTGACTGTTGCCGGAACCACCAAAGAATATGACACAGGGCTGACCGTGGAAAAACTACTGGAAGTGGAAAATGTGGAAAGCCCGCTCTATGTTACCGTTTCGCTGAACAATGAATTTCTTTCGCAGGACCTTTTTGCGACCACGGTCCTGAAGGACGGCGACACGGTGGAATTTTTCTACTTCATGGGAGGGGGACGGTAAAATGGCGTTTACCAATGAGCAGCTGGAGCGTTACTCCCGCCACATCATCCTGAAAGAAGTCGGTGTCAAAGGCCAGAAAAAACTGCTGAACGCCAAAGTCCTCATCATCGGTGCCGGCGGACTGGGTGCCCCGGCGGCAATGTATCTGGCCGCCGCGGGCGTGGGCACCATTGGCATTGCCGATGCGGATGTCGTGGATCTGTCCAACCTGCAGCGCCAGATCATCCACGCCACGGAGGACGTGGGCAAGCCGAAGGTAAGATCCGCAGAGGAGACCATCCACAAAATGAACCCGGATGTTACGGTAAACACCTATCCGGTCTTTGTGGATTCCTCCAACATCATGGACCTCATCAAGGATTATGATTTTGTCATTGACGGCACCGACAATTTCCCGGCCAAGTTCCTCATCAACGATGCCTGTGTCATGGCAAAAAAGCCCTTCTGCCATGCAGGCATCATCCGCTTCAAAGGACAGCTGATGACCTATGTGCCCGGGCAGGGACCGTGCTACCGCTGCGTATTCAAGGAGCCGCCTCCGAAGGATGCCGTTCCCACCTGCAAACAGGCCGGTGTGGTGGGTGCGATGGGCGGCGTTATCGGAAGCCTGCAGGCTATGGAGGCCATCAAGTTCATTGTGGGACAGGGCGAGCCTCTGACCGGGAATCTGCTGACCTACGATGCCCTGAAAAATGATTTTCGTAAAGTCCGGCTCCCCCACAATCCCAACTGTCCTGTCTGCGGCGCACACCCCACCATCACCAGACTCATCGACTATGAACAAGCCGTCTGCGAGGTGAAACGATGAAGATCACACTGCCTCGTGCCGAGTACGAAAAAATGTTGGCCCATGCCCGGAAAAATCTCCCGGAAGAATCTTGCGGGCTGATCGCAGGCACACAGGACGAGGACGGAAAGCACATTCAGAAGGTGTTCCTGCTGACCAACACCGATCATTCTACTGAGCATTTCACCATTGACCCGAAGGAGCATCTTGCCTCCATCCGGGAAATACGGGCCGCCGGTCTTGCACCGCTCGGCAACTGGCACTCCCACCCGGAAAGCCCTTCCCGCCCTTCTGCGGAAGATAAACGTCTTGCTTTCGACAGCAAGGCCAGCTATCTGATCCTCTCGCTGGCAGACCGGGAGGCCCCTGTGCTCAACTCCTTCCATGTGGAAAATGGCGTATCCAGCAAAGAGGAACTGCTCCTCCTTGAATGAAATGATCCAAAGGAAAAAAGAAACCTCCGATGAAACGATTTTTCTGCCTTCTGGCCGCAGCGCTGCTGCTGACGTCCTGTACCGCATCCGCTCCTGCTTCCCCTGTTTCTTCCGGGGCAGCAGCAGCTTCGCAGACCGCGGAAACAGCCGCTGTGACCTTTTCATGAAAAATCCCACCGTGGACAAGGCGATCGAAGTGTTCAACGACGATTTTCAGTCTCTGGCCGGTGAAGGCAAGACGTTCCTTTCTCTCTGATTTCCTCCATTTCTTCTTCATTACCCCAAAACAGCCCGGTTCAAAAAAATGAACCGGGCTGTTTTATCTGATTGTGACAGAATTACGGTATCTGCTATGCGGAAAATCAATCTTACAGTCTGCTATGCTCGCAACCAAGGGAGAGATAGCCCTCAATCTCTCCACCCAGTACAAGCTGTGCGTATTCTAAAGGCTTGCTGTACAGCAGCCAGTCAAGCTCTGCCCGCTGTGCAGGAGTGTTGCCGTATTCATCCTCAATAGCGATGCAGTCGATAGCGACGGCAGAACCATCCTCGAACCGGGCTTCTACCCGGTTGGTGTCCATGTTATAGCGGTAGGAAAGTGGTTTGTTCATAGGTATAACCTCCAATTTTTCACTTCAACTTCTCTTTTGGTGGAAAGTTTCGACATTCCGTCTTCAAATCCATAAACCCGTTTTCTGATGTAGTCCGCCACAAGTCTACATCTGCCCATCACACACCCAATTTTGTCGCCAAACCGGAACAACGCTCTTTCTGCACTGCACAAATCTTAGCATCGTTTGGCGTAA
>JBJERT010000130.1:0-1614 GCA_051882435.1 Faecalibacterium sp. | reverse complement strand
AACTGCTGCCCCAGCTGCGGCAGCTGCTCCGGTATGTACACCGCCAACAGCATGAACTGCCTGTGCGAGGCCATCGGCATCGCACTGCCCGGCAACGGCACCATTCCGGCGGTCTATTCCAAGCGTTTGCAGCTGGGCAAGCATGCGGGCATGGCCATCATGGAGATGGTACGCAAAGGCATCACCGCGCGCCAGATCATCAATGAGCGTTCCATCCGCAACGCTCTGACCTGCGATATGGCGCTGGGCTGCTCGACCAATACGGTGCTGCACCTGCTGGCCATCGCCTACGAGGCGGGTGTGCCCATCGACCTGAAGCTGTTCAATGAGATCAGTGCCAAGACCCCCAACCTGTGCCACCTGGCCCCCGCAGGCCCGACCCATATGCCGGACCTCTATGCTGCGGGCGGCATCCCGGCCGTGCAGGCCGAGCTGGCCAAGAAGGGCCTGCTGGACCTCGACGTCATGACCGTTACCGGCAAGACGCTGGGCGAGAACATCCAGGGCGCGTACATCCTGAACGACAAGGCGATCCGGCCCATCGAGAACCCCTATTCGGAGACAGGCGGTCTGCAGATCCTGTGGGGAAATATCGCCCCGGACGGCTGCGTGGTCAAGCGCAGCGCGGTCGCGCCTGAGATGCAGCAGCACTCCGGCCCCGCACGGGTCTTTGACAGTGAGGAGACTGCCATCGCAGCCATTTACGCGGGCCAGATCGTGCCGGGCGATGTGGTGGTCATCCGTTACGAGGGACCCAAGGGCGGCCCCGGCATGCGCGAGATGCTGAACCCGACCTCTGCCCTCGCAGGCATGAAGCTGGACAAGACCGTCGCGCTCATCACCGACGGACGCTTCTCCGGCGCGTCCCGCGGCGCGGCCATCGGCCACGTCAGCCCCGAGGCCGCCGCGGGCGGCCCCATCGGCCTCATCGAGGAGGGAGATACCATCTCCATCGACATCCCCAACGCGAAGATCACGCTGGAAGTCTCCGATGAGGTGCTGGCGGAGCGCAAGGCCAAGTACGTTGCGCCCGAGCCGAACATCAAGACCGGCTGGCTCAGCCGCTATGCCCGCATGGTCACCAGCGCCAACCTCGGCGCGGTGCTCAAGTAAGCACGTTTTCTTCTGCTCTGCCGCGAAAGCGGCGGGGCAGTTTTTTTACGGGGGATCTTGTTCCTTTTTCGAGAAAAAGGAACCGAAAAAGCGTTTCAGTCGCAAAACGCATTCGCGTTTTGCAGGGGGAGTCATGGGAGACGGGAGGTGGGCGGCAAGCATTTGCGCGCTCCCGCGCGCAGGGGCTGCGCCCAGCGACAGGCAGGCGCTGATAAACTGCTTGACAAATAGAGCAGTTCAATAAAATAGCGCAAGACTTCCCGACTGCGCCAAAACCTCCCTTTTTGAGACCGACTTTCCCCGGCGGGGGAAAGTTGGCACCGCAGGTGCCAAAAAGAGCGCGGTGGCATCGCGAAGTGATGACGGAAGGGACTGCCACTTCCCCGTCGCCGGGCGCAGCCCCAGTGCGCGGGAGCGCGCAAACCGGTGCTCCTGCCTTCCGCGAAACCAACAAACCTTCCCGCCCATCGCATAAGCGATGGGCGCAGTAAAAAGCTTTTT
>JBJERT010000129.1:0-7418 GCA_051882435.1 Faecalibacterium sp. | reverse complement strand
CCGGTAGATGCTTCTTGGAATCGCCCTCTCCGTCATTGCTTCGCAATGCCACCTCTCCCAGAGGGAGAGGCAAGCCCGTACCGTAAGCACTTTTGGCGCAGCCGTGACTGAAAGAGTGTGGGCGCAGCCCCCGCGCGCGGGAGCGCGCAAACCAGTGCCACCGCCTTCCGCCAAAACAGAAAACCTTCCCGCCCATCGCGCAGGCGATGGGCGCATTGAAAAGTTTTTCGGTTCCTTTTTTCAAAAAGGAACAAAATCACCCCGCGTAGTCGCTCCCCGGCGTCCATGCGTTGTCGGCCGAATACTTTGCGTGGTTGCGCAGATAGGTCACCCACGCGCCGTAGCCGTTGCCTGCCGACAGGTGCACACCGTCGGGCGCGGAGCAGACCTCTTTCAGGTTGCCCTCGCCGTCGGCCAGAGCCTCCCACAGGTCCAGATAGACGCAGCCTTTCTCGTCCGCCAGCTTCGCAAGGCGCTCGTTCACGGCGCGCAAGGTGTCGCTGGCGAGGCCGGGCTTTTCGGCGGCAGCCGCCGGGCGTACCGGCGGGATGGACTGCACATAGATCACACAGCCCTCTCCCAGCGTCTGGCGCAGCAGGTCGAGCATCTGGCTGTAGTATGCAAGAAACTTCTCCTCCGCGCCCTGCGTCGTCAGGGTGTTGGTCCCCAGAAGAATATACAGCTTCTTCGGCTGGGCAGCCGCCAGAACGTCCAACGCGACCTCCTCGCCGCGGACGGGACTTTTGACCGCGGCGCGGTTCACGATGGAGTCCGGGCCGACGCCGATGTAGCCACAGACCAGCGCGCCCCCCAGATTGATGCTGTAATCCGAAAATCCTACCGTCAGGCTGTCGCCCAGAAAGGCCGCGTCCGCAAAGTAGCTCAGATCCACCTGGCCGCACCGCGGCTGACGGATCACACTGCTGTCATAGGCTCTCAGTGTGAAAGCGCCCGCGTCCTGCCGGGCCGGGCCAAAGCTCTCCAGCGTGACCGCCTCCGCCCCATTGGCGGCGGGGTCTGTGCTCTGCATGGGCAGCGGCGCCAAAATCTCCTTTACAACTCCGCTGGGCTGGGGCTGAGGCGCAGCCTCTTCCTGCGGCTCGCTGTGCTCGAGGATCGTCGTGATGACAAACGACAGCAGCAGAATGGCTACAGCCGTGCCTGTGACCCGTAAAACTGTCCCCCCGCGGCTCCGGCGGGCCGGGCGGCGGAATGCGTGATAATCATGTGAGATTCCCATATTCTTCCAGTTCTCCTGTGAGACTGCCGCGGAACTGACCCCGCGGCAGTCTTTTTTGTTTGGTCGTGCTCCATTCTATCATAATTTTTTTGCCTGTGCAACCAATTAGGTCTTGCATACAACAAGCAAAACGGTTACAATAAGAAAGGAGCAGAATTTGCACATATTACAAAAAGTGCGTTCACATCCTCTGCTCGTTTTTGTACGACTTGCAGCCCTTGGTTTTGTTGGCCGTTCGGTCCGGTGCAGTGTGCAGGGCATCCGGGCCACAGAAGAAGGTAGACGGCGCGGGCAGCGGCAGACGGTGCAAAAACAGGTTTGGTAAGATAAGAAGGAGGTTTTCATGGCCAGGAATGTCATCATCGGCCAGAGCGGCGGCCCCACCGCCGTCATCAACTCCAGCCTCGCGGGCGTCTATAAGGCCGCATGCAGTCTGGGGGCCGACAAAGTCTACGGCATGAAGTACGGCATCGAGGGCTTGCTCAAGGAGGAGCTGGTGGAGCTGAACGTCCTGCTGGACGACCGCATGAGCATCGAGCTGCTCAAGCGCACGCCTTCCAGCTATCTGGGGAGCTGCCGCTACAAGCTGCCGGACCCGGACGTCGACTCTACCCCGTACGTCAAGCTGTTCACTCTGTTTGACAAATACGACATCTCCGCGGTGTTCTACATCGGCGGCAACGACTCGATGGATACCATCGCCAAGCTCTCGCGTTATGCGGCGCAGGTGAGCAGCCCGGTGCGCTTTATTGGCGTGCCCAAGACCATCGACAATGATCTGTGCTTGACCGACCACACCCCCGGCTTCGGTTCCGCTGCCAAGTACATCGCCACCATCCTCAAAGAGGTCATTCGGGATTCCTCGGTGTACAATCTCCGCAGCGTGACGGTGGCTGAGATCATGGGCCGTCACGCAGGCTGGCTGGCCGGTGCCGCCTGTCTGGCCGCGGGTGAGGACTGCGATGGGCCGGATATCATCCTGCTGCCGGAGGTCCCCTTCGATGCGGAACGTTTCCTCACGCGAGTGGATGAGCTGCAGCGCACCAAGCCCAACGTCATCATCGCGGCCAGCGAGGGCGTCAAGACCGCCGACGGGACCTATCTGTGTGACCTGGTCTCTACGGCAGGCCAACTGGATGCTTTCGGCCACAAGGCCGTGCTCAGCGGCACCAGCCGCTACCTCTCCGAGCTGATACACGACAAGCTCAACTGCAAGAGCCGCGCCATCGAGTTCTCGACGCTGCAGCGCTGTGCCAGCCATCTGGCCAGCCGCACCGACGTGAACGAAGCCTACGCGGTAGGCGGCGCGGCAGCCGCAGCAGCCTTTGCGGGCGAGACCGGGCGCATGATCGCGCTCCGCCGCGTCACAAATTATCCCTATCAGTGCATGACCGAGTCGGTGGACGTCCAGCAGGTGGCCAATCTGGAGAAAAAAGTGCCGCTGGACTGGATCACGCCGGACGGGATGCAGGTCACTGCGGCGTTTGAGGAATACGCCCGGCCGCTGATCCTGGACGAGGTGACGCCCGTCTACGTCAACGGGACCCCGCGCCACCTCCATCTCTGAGCGGCTTTCCCTTTCTTTGCGGTGTCGGCGTTGTGCCGGGCAGCTCGTTCCCTTCCCCAATGTCTGTTTTCGTGCTCCTGCACGAAGCGGTGTCCGCCCTCTGCGGGCGCCGGATAAATAGCCGAAACAGAAAACAACAAAAAGGAGAAATCATCATGGGTAAAAATGCAATCGTTGGTCAGTCTGGCGGTCCTACTTCCGTTATCAACGCAAGTCTGGCCGGTGTGTTCGAGAGCTGCAAGAACCGCGGCGCGGACATCGTCTACGGCATGTGCAACGGTGTTGCCGGTCTGCTGGAGGAGCGCGTGGTGGATATGTCCACCCTGCTCACCGACGACCTGGACATCGAGCTGCTGAAGCGCACGCCCTCCAGCTTCCTGGGCAGCTGCCGCTACAAGCTGCCCGACTGGCACGACGATGAGGCCGTTTACAAGAAGCTGTTCGCCATTCTGGAAAAGCTGAACATCGGTTATTTCTTCTACATCGGCGGCAATGACTCGATGGATACCATCGGCAAGCTGGCGGACTACGGCGCCCGCATCGACAGCGACATCCGTTTCATGGGCGTGCCCAAGACCATCGACAACGACCTGATGGTGACCGACCACACCCCCGGTTATGGCTCCGCTGCCAAGTACATCGGCGTCGTGATGAAGGAAGTCATCCGTGACGCGACCGTTTACGGCACCAAGTATGTGACCATCGTCGAGATCATGGGCCGCAACGCTGGCTGGCTGACCGCTGCCGCCGCGCTGGCCAAGGGCGACGACTGCGAGGGCGTGGACATGATCTGCCTGCCCGAGGTCCCCTTCAATGTGGACCGTTTCGTGGAGAAGGTCCGCGTGATGCAGGAGAGCAAGCCCAGCATTGTTATCGCTGTCTCCGAGGGCGTCAAGCTGGAGGATGGCCGCTATGTCTGTGAGCTGGCGGATGACGTCCACGCTGTTGATGCGTTCGGCCACAAGGCACTGACCGGTACCGCCCGGTTCCTGGCCAACACCATCGCCCGCAGCCTGGACACCAAGACCCGCTGCATCGAGCTGGCAACGCTCCAGCGCTGCGCCGGTCACCTGACCAGCCGCACCGATATCACCGAGGCCTATCAGGTCGGCGGTGCCGCTGCCAAGGCCGCCTTTGAGGGCGTGACCGGCCAGATGGTCGCCCTGAAGCGCATCTCCAACAATCCGTATCAGTGCACCACCGAGCTGCATCCCATCAGTGAGGTCGCAAACCTCGAGAAGAAGGTGCCCATGAGCTGGATGAACGAGAACCACACTCAGATGACCGAGGACTTCCTGGAGTATGCCCGTCCGCTCATCCAGGCCGAGCTGACTCCGCTCTACATCGCCGGTCTGCCGCACCACATCTACATGAAGACCAAGTAAGACCGTTCTGCCGGGTATAACGTAAAAAGCCAGTCCCCCGCTCTGTGCGCAAAGCATGGAGCGGGGGTTTTCTTTTGTTCCTTTTTCGAGAAAAAGGAACCGAAAAAGCTTTTCAGTCGCAAAACGCATTCGCGTTTTGCAGAGCGTTTTATGACAGCCATTCGTCGAGCGGCAACCTTTTGCGCGCTCCCGCGCGCTGGGGCTGCGCCCATGTTGCAGTAGAGTGCTTCTTGTTTCGCCCTCTCCGTCATTGCTTTGCAATGCCACCTCTCCCAAAGGGAGAGGCAAAAACGTATCGGCAGGCTCTTGGCTCTCCCTTTGAGAGCTGTCGCCGCAGGCGACTGAGAGGGCACTTTCAAGAAGCGCTTTCCTGCAATGCAACACTTTGCCGATACTGGGCGCAGCCCCCGCGCGCGGGAGCGCGCAAACCGGCACCACCAACCTGCGCAACCAAAAAATTTGGCCCACACGAATGTGTGGGCCGATCAAAAAGTTTTTCGGTTCCTTTTTTCAAAAAGGAACAAAACCCAGCTCCCGTTACACCATCATCGCCTCATGGGAAAGCTGCGGTGCGCCGCCTGCGATCTCCTCGGCGGTGAGCGGCACAGCCTCGGCGGGGGCAGTCAGGCGTTCCTTGGCAACAGCGAGCATGAGCTTGATGCGGTTCTCCTGATTGACCTTGGTCGCGCTGGGATCGTAGTCGATGGGCGTAATGTTCGCCGCCGGGTACAGTGCGCGGATCTTGTTGACCATGCCCTTGCCCACGATGTGGTTGGGCAGACACCCGAAGGGCTGGGCGCAGACGATGTTACCATAGCCGCCCTGCACCAGCTCGATCATCTCGGCGGTGAGCAGCCAGCCCTCGCCCATCTTGGCCCCCAGAGAGATCACGCCCCGGGGCTTTTCCACCAGCTCCTTAAAGGGGCCGGGCGCGTAAAAGCCCGCATCGGCGGTCGCTTTCAGCATCGCGCGCTCCACACTGTCCAGCCAGTTCAGGAGCTGGTCTGTCACGGCCTTTGTCGCCAGCTTTCCGCCATAGAGGACATGGTCCTCGCCCATATTGAAGATGCAATACTGCACAAAGCCCATCAGACCGGGGAAGTTGACCTCACAGTCCTGACTTTCGAGGAACTTTTGCAGGTCATTGTTGCCCAACGGACTGTATTTGACATAAATTTCTCCCACGACGCCCACTTTGACCTTGGGGGTCCGGGTCACCGGGATGGAGGCGAACTCCTTTGCAATAAGGGGGAAGGTGTGCTTCATCTCCCGCGCGGTAAAGCCTTTGCCTGCCAGCAGCACCCGGCCCAGCCGCGTGACCCACAGGTCCACCATGCGGTCCGCCGCGCCCGGCTCATTCTCATAAGGCGCGACCTGATTGCGCAGCGCCGCCAGCAGGTCGCCATAGAAGATGCAGGCGACCGCGCGCCGCATAAGGGGCAGCGTCATCTGGAATCCGCTGTCCTTTTCCAGACCGGAAAAATTCAGACTGGCCACAGGGATCTGCGGATAGCCTGCCTTGACCAGTGCCTTGCGCAGCAAATGGATGTAGTTGGAAGCCCGGCAGCCGCCGCCCGTCTGGGTGATGAGCAGGGCGGTATGCTCCAGATCATACTTGCCGCTGTTCAGCGCGTCGAGAAACTGGCCGATGACCAGCAGAGCCGGGTAACAGGTATCGTTATGGACATATTTGAGGCCGAGCTGAGCCACCGCGCTGCCGCAGTTGCCCAGGATCTCGCACCTGTAACCGTCGTACTCCAGCGCATATTTCAGCAGCCGGAACTGCGTGACCGCCATATTCGGGATGAGGATGGTATGGGTCTTCTTCATCTCGGGCGTAAACTTAGGGTAATCGTATTCCATGGGAACTCCTCCTGAGGGAATGCTCAAGCCTTCTGCGAAGGCTGCGCCGCGGAAGCAGCCGCCTCGTCGCGCTCATCCAGCGCGGCAAACAGACTGCGCAGCCGGATATTCACAGCGCCCAGATTGGTGATCTCATCGATCTTGAGCTGGGTATAGAGCTTTCCGCCTGCCTGCAAAATTTCCCGGGTCTCGTCGGTGGTGATGGCGTCTACACCGCAGCCGAAGGAGACCAACTGCACAAGATCCATATCAGGCTGCGTGGTGCAGTATTTAGCCGCCGCATACAGGCGGCTGTGATAGGTCCACTGATTCAGCACGCTGGTGGGGAACTTCTGCACCCGGTCGGACACGCTGTCCTCGCTGACCACCGCCGCGCCGTGGCGGGTAATGAGGCGGTCGATGCCATGGTTGACCTCGGGGTCCACATGGTAAGGACGGCCTGCCAGCACGATGATGCGCTTGCCCTGACGGCGCGCTTCGTCGATGATCTGACCGCCGCGGGCGCGCAGCTTTGCCATATGGGCCGCATATTCGGCATAGGCTGCATCCGCAGCCGCCTGCACCTCCTTCTGCGAGATGCCGCCGAAGTATTTGGGCAGGATCTCATGTGCCATTTTATGCACGAAGTCCTTGGGCCGATGAATACCAACGTAATCGCAGATGAACTTTTTGCCTTCCAGCTCGGGGCAGTTGCCCAACAGGACCTCCGGGTAATAGGCCACCACCGGACAATTATAGTGGTTATCGCCCAGACCCTCATCAAAGTTATAGGTCAGGCAGGGGTAGAAGATCGCGTCCAGCTCCATCTGCGCCAGTGCCTTGATATGGCCATGGCTGAGCTTGGCCGGGAAACAGGCGGTATCGCTGGGGATCGTAGCCTGCCCGGCCAGATACAGGCCGCGGCTGGAAACGGGACTGGTATGCACCGCAAAGCCGAGCCTGGTCCAGAACGTATGCCAGAAGGGCAGCATCTCGTAAAAATTCAGGCACAGCGGGATCCCGATGGAGCCGCGGGGGCCGGGCACCGGCTGATAGCTGGCCAGCAGCTCCTGCTTATAGGCATAGAGATTGAGGCCGTCGTCCTCACTCTTGCCCGTCACGGGCTTATCGCAGCGGTTGCCGGAAATATACTTGCGGCCATCCGCAAAGGTATTGACCGTGAGCTGACAGTGGTTGCCGCAGCCGCCACACTTGACGCTGACCACCTTCTGGTCGAAATGCTCCAGCTCGTCCTGCGTCATTATACCGGAATGGACTTCACGGATACTCCTGCTCTGGCGCAGACCATGCAGCGCTGCGCCATAAGCACCCATCAGTCCCGCGATATCCGGGCGGATGACCTCGACGCCCATTTCTTTTTCAA